>NZ_CP147875.1:0-221544 GCF_045690335.1 Haloplanus litoreus
AGGTGTACGACCGGCCTGGTCGGGACGTGGTCTCGGTCAACTGGACCGGTGAACAGGGCCTGGCCGCCGGCGCCGCGGCGTGGGAGGACGTCGAGGTACAGATCGGCGAGAAGAAGATGTACGTGACCGCTCCGTGGCGGTTTTATTCGGTCTCGCGGAACACCCACGTCGAAGAGCGAACGAGCGGCGGCACGACCGCTGTCGAGGCGTCACACTCCTATCGGGGCACGTATCCGGCGATGCTTCACTATCGGATGAGTCCGGCGAACGTGAGCGTACTCGCCGACCAGCCTGCCGACCAGCACATCTGGTGGAACCGAACGTATGTCGCCCGGAATCGGTCCGTTCCGGCGACGCCGCTCCCGAGTTCGATCGTCGCGACGCAGAACACGAAACCGACGTACCTCTACGACCAGTTCGCCGGGGTCCTGAAGAGCACCGACCAGGTGACCGGCGAATCGGTCACGGCGGAAGCAAGTGACGTGTGGGGCTTCCTGTGGATACGTCGGTGAGTGTGACCCGCTATCAGGAATCCGAGCTCACCGTCACTGTCAACCAGTCTGCGGGGACAGCCGAGGTGTTCCTCACGAGTGCGACCGGCCTCCCGCTTCCCAGGCGTACCATCACTTTCGACGGGGCAGCCGTAGACAGCGTCACAACTGGCGCGGATGGTCGGGCGACCGTCGACGTGACAGGGACGATCGTCCGAGCGCATTTCGCTGGTGACCACTGGCGCGATTCGCGTCCGACCTACTATCTCGACGCCCACGGATATGACGTGTCACAGACGGCGTTCGGTGGGGCGACCGGAGTTCTCGGCTACCTGAGCGCAGCTATCTCGAACGCGGTCATCTTCGTGGAGTGGCTGGTCTTCGGGATCTTCGCGTTGCTGTGGATGCGATTCATGCGGCAGCGGCCGGCGGGTAGGCGGTAGTGCGAACTTCAAGGGATCCCCGGGAAATAAAACCAGCCCAGGGCGAGCACTTGACCGACGATTCCTCCGATCAGGAACCCTGCGTTCCAGCCCCTGGAGTCGGCCCTGAACAGTCCGAACCGAAGCGGAAGCGGGGAAAGTGGTCGGAAGGGACGAACTGTGTGATCACCGCGACCGACGGTCAGCGCATCCGCCAGCAAATGTGAGATAACCCCGAGGAACACCGTCGTCCCGGCGAGTACCGCAATCGGCCAAGCAGGGAGGACGACCGGCGCTGCCAGCAGGCCGACGTAGAGCCCTGCGCAGGCGACCGCGCCGACACCCAGCGCGAACCAGACGGTGTGCGTCGGCCCGCGGTGGGAGAGCCAATCGTGGTCGTGGTCGAGATCTGGAAGGCGACAGACCGCTACTGCGACTACCGTCATGGCGAAGCCGACGATTCCGAACAGTCCTGTCAGTGGGAGCATAAACAGGAGCGCGATTCCTCGGTGTCCATCCCTGTGCATAGTACGGTCGATGCCACTCCTGATCGGGGGCACCTCTATTGCTCGAATCGGGTGACTCCATTATAGTCGTTCTCGGCGTCTGAGGGGCTGTCCCCATGAAAATCCCACATCGGCCGTAGCTCTGTAGTGATAGCCCCTGGTTGATTCCCCTCGGCTCGCGGCACGCCGCAACTGTGCGCATCGCGCACTCTGTAAGAGTACTTGCTTTCAGTCTACTTTCTTCTCTCAGATGCCGTCGGTTGCTGACCTCGTTGATCCCGCGTTCAGGCTGTTCACGGTCGCCGAGGTTACTGCCCGGTACCTCTCGCTGACCTTGCTGGTCATCGGGCTCATTGGCTATTTCACCGCGAGGTCGAACTCCCGTAGGGCGGTTCGGTATCGTGGGATGATCACTGGCTCGGCTGCAGCCTTGGTCGCGATTATCGGCCTCTCCGCGTTCTACGACCTCGTCGCGTTCGTGATGGGTAGCTCCGGGTTCCTCCCACCTGGATGGCCATATGGGAGTGTCGGCAGCAGCGGGTTGCTCCCAATCGCTCAGGCCGCCTCGGGGATGCTATCGTACGTCGGCCTCGCGTGCTTTTCGTTGGGTGCCGCACTATGGGCAGCGGGGACGCCGCGAGGTCGGACGTGGACCCGAGGCTACCGCGGAATCACGTGGGGACTCGCGATGATCGGCGTGTCGATGGGTGGACTGCTATTCATAGTGTTTGCTGCCGTTTTTGGACTGTGATTTCCGCCTCTGCGACTGAGGATACTATCTTGACCTGGATATCGGGGTCATCTCTACGCGAGCATCGACTTGATGTCTTGGCCAACTGAATCCGTCGTTCCGAACTCGTAGCCGAAGAACTTCGTACCACACAGATCGGTAATCGACGTAACCAGCGGTGTTCGCGGGTCGTCGGGGGCGGTGGTGAACTCGCCAGCGAGGTGTTCGACGACCGTGTTGTGTTTCACCCAGATCCGGGCTGATTTGTACTCGTTGACGTGCTGGAGCATTTTGAAAAGGGCAACGTACCAGTACGTCTTCGGCGGATGACCGGCGATATCGACGCTGACTGTCTCGCGCTTGAGATACTGATTGTGCTTCTCAGCAGACTGGACGGTCCAAGCGACATCGAGCATTTCATCCCGATTGCGATAGCCCACACGGATATTGACCCGAGAGGTGTATTCCTTGACCTCTCGCTTGTTTTTTCGGTACTTACGGGGGATGTCGAACTCATTACCGCAGTACTCACATCGCACAGAGTACGTATCCACGGTCACTACCACTTCCTGAGTGCCCCCACAATCAGGACATGTGAGGAGAGTCATCCGATGGACCTGTTCACCCCAGGATATTCAGTTTTGACGATTATTCGAATTTATGAGCCCTCTGTTTGGCTTTCTTGAAGTGTCTCAAGTGCCATCTCCAACTCGCTGAGTAGATCCTCGGTTTCCTCGACTGAGAGTTTGTTCGTGGTGGGTCCACGTCGTCCCTGGAACTTCAGTAGAACCGACTCGTCGCTCACTTCTACTGTGACCATAGCGGTGCTTGGAGGGCTATAAACAAGAAAATGCTGACAGGTTCGTCGGTGAATACACTCGTCGACGAGTAGAGGAACAAAGGAAATTGGGCGATACGTCCGGCGAAGGGAAGTCCGAGAGATCTCGGGATTAGATTCTTCCCCTCCCGACTGGCCTGTACTCCTCGTTGAGTTCCTCGGCGGTAGCGAACTCGACCTGGTCGAGGCTCGTTCACAGCCTCGTCGTAGGACTTCCGATCGAGCAAATTCCGATTGCTGAACGCACGGAGGCGGTCGCGCGTGTTCTCTTTCACGGGGATTGAGTACCGGCTCATCGCGGGCACTCCCCGGGGCTGTTCGCCGTCCCAGATGTGTCTGGTCGTGTCATGGCGGTCACTATCGGTCGGCTACAAGTCGGGACCGCAACTACTTGCTCGTCTCTATGCGAGAGGCTAACAAGCATAACTGTTTCCCCAATCCCACATAGACCCCACCACACGCTGATAAACGCGCACCTGTGCGTCCGACGCAACCGTGCGCGAGGCGTAAGATTGCGAAATACGCATTCTTGAAACAAACATTACGGCACCAGTCGAACGGCCGGTGTGCAATGACGAGCACTATGACCGACTCCGACCTCGACATGTACCGCCGCCGGCTCCGTCGGCTTCGCCGCGCCCTCGACTTCGAGACCATCTTCATCACGGCATTCCTGTCGCTGCTGGTGTTCGTCGGTCCTGCTGCCGCTCAGGCTAGTGGCCCCACGGGTGGGGGTGGCGGCTCGGTCGCCGGCTGGGAAACCATCCTCACCAACCTGTACGACGTCGTCTACACGACGCTCCAGTACGCCGGCCTGACAGTGCTAGTCCTCGGACTCATCGTCTGGCTCACCGCGCGCCGGAACTCCCAGCGATCCGAGACTGGGATGAAACTCACGATGGGCGGTGGCGCGATGGTGATCGCCTACTTCGGGCTCGGAGCGCTCGTCTCCCTGCTCGAGTTCATCGCCGGGTGATCGTTCCGCGGCGCAGTCCCCGCATTTGGTACCGAAGGACAACGGTTCGATTACCGTCCAACCCCCCATCATCGAAGTGTAAACCGCATTCGACCACCCCCCGTCGTCGGAGTGTAAACCCCGTCCGATCACACCCCCCGTCATCGATGTGTAACTCGTGTCCGAGGGCCACTTGGTCGCCCGCTATCCTCGCCGATGGTGAGCGCAAGGCAACCGGACGCGACCCACGCCTCGACGGGCTTCATTCGTCTCGAGCCATGTACCCCATTCACGCCAACCAGTCGTATTGTCCGTCGAGCCATCGATCTGCCCTTCTTGGGTGCTGGTCGTCTCGCCGCTCACCGACAGGAGACCGGACTCGATGACCGGTCGCTCAACCAGTGACCGGCCGGGTGCGAGTGAATCATCTCGCGACCCGCGGTTCCCGAGCATCGACGAGGCTGATATTCAGCGAGCGCTTTCGACACGGCTCGGTGGCGAACCCTCCGACGATACAGAGCCGCGGGCGGGACAGCCCGAGGAAGATTCACACCAGGGGCCCGAGACGGACAACGCCGATGAACCGGCCTATCCAGAGGGGCCGTCAGAGTCGGAGGAACACCCAGGAGACAACTCGGACGGTGAGGGTCCACGTCCGTACATCAAGATCACCCCTGCTCGTGAACAGGTCACTCCAGACCACGTCATCAAAGGACTCTATGGACTCTACCGCGCGGGAAGTGGCCGCACACTCCCGTTCCATGTCGAGCGACGCCTCTCGTTCGTGAGTACGCACCACTCCTTCGAATTCCTGATCCACAAGCCGGAGGCCACACAGCGGTTCGACTTCTATCTCGGCGTTCATCCCTACGAGGTCGAGGCAGTCGAACATCTCGCTGCGAACGTCCGGGCGATGTATCCCGAACGCTTCCGCTTCGAGATCGTCCCCTTCGCGACCAGTGCTGTGTTCGTCGACGACGCCGAGCCCGATCGAGCTACCCTCGCCGATCTCGAGTCGTTCGAGGGACTAGATGAGCTCGCGAATCTGGAGGATTTGACCCGGGACTCTTGGATGGTGCGAACGATCCAGACGCGCGAGTTTCCGGTCCCGATGACGGTGATGATCCGACACCTCCGGCGATGGTTCGCTGGGGCGGCGTCGAGACGAAGAACAACGACTGGATGACGTTGCTCTCGCAGTTCAGCGAAGTATCCGTCGACATCGAGGAGGCGTTCCGCTCGCCGCTGAGTGTCCTGCTCGAACAGGCCACCGAGACGAACGAGCCGTTCCTGTTCCAGGCGGTGTTCACTCCCCGGCGCGACTGGACGAAAGAGGCGGAGGCCCACAAGCGAAACCTGAAGATGGGCACGACGGGGATGTGGAGTGCGTTCAGGCAGGAAGCGGGCGCGATGCTGTTCGGCACCTCCGAAGAGGAACGTCGACAGCGTCACCGTCCCGACACGCCCGAGCAAATCGGTGGAACCCTCTCGGGCGGCGGTGACGGCCCTTCGACCCGGCATAGCCGGATGGGGCAGATCGATCTGAAACAGCCGACCGTCACGTTCGACCTCTCGTTGCGGGCTGGTGGCGAGCCTAGCGTCATCAACGGTGTGACGGGCGCATTCACTGCCCTTAGCGGACCATACTATGGCGTCGAGGAAGCCGTCGATGCGGTGGATCGCGAGTTCGAGGACCTCTGTGGCGCACGTCTCGGCCGGACAGGGATCCGCGAGCGTTTCGGAAACACCAATCCGATTATCGTCACCAGCCCCGACGAACTCGCCAACTTCGTGACTGTCCCGAATACGGGGGCCCTTCCGAAGGCCAGTCGTGGCGCGTCCGGCGGGTCTCCCGACGCCCGGTCACCGCTCACCGCGACGGACGAGGAACTGCTCGCGAAGTTCGACACCGGAATGTGTATCGGGGAGGCCGAGACCGCCACGCCGGACCGGCCGAACATTCCAATCAGTCTGACTGCCGAGCAGCTCACCCACCACGTTCTCCGGGCATCGACGACGGGCGGGAAGACGACCGCGATGGTCAACGACGGGTTGAGTGCCTACGAGGAGCTCAATGGACCGATCTTCATTTTCGACAAGAAGGGCGGTAGTATGGCGACGGAGTACAAGCGAGCGCACTTCCGCCGATTCGGCGATCTCGACGAGGTGATCCATCTCCCGGTACCGGGCCCGAACGGTGAGCTTCCAGCCTTCCCGTTCTTCGACATCCGACCGCAGGTGGCGGCCGGGATGAGCCGCGAGGCGGCGGTCCAGGAGAAGGTCGACCGCTACAACGAACTTCTCGAGTACGTCCTCGGCGAGGAACAGCACAACCAGGCGTTCGTCGCTCAGGAAATCCTCTCGAATCTCATCGTCGCTCTCTTCGACCCGGTGTACGGGGACGAGGCCTTCGCGATCAGCGACCTGCTCGGGGCGGCCACGCGGATGCAGACCGAACAGGTCATTCCGGACGTGAGCGACCCCGAGCTTCACGCCACACTCAGGCGGCACTTCAGCGGGGACGAACGTCGTTTTGCCACCTCTATCGATGCGGTACTGAACCGGATTACCAAGCTCAAAGAGCGGGACTTCATCTGGCGGATGCTCAATTTCGTCCCCGAATGGGACGACGACACTCGCCAGTATGCCGACGAGCAGATGTTACTCGACCTGGATCGGCTACTGGACTCGTCGAAGGTCATCCTCGTCGATACGGGCGAGTTCCGTCCGGCCTCGAGCAACGTCTTCACCGTGTTGATGCTGGACTACCTCTGGTCGTGGGTTCGCCTTCGCGAGCGCTGGAACCGGGGTGTTCCCGCCCCCGACGAGGATACTGTGTGAACCTGATCATCGATGAGGCGGCGCCGATCATGCAGGCAAGCCTGGTTCGCGATGAGATGATTCCCGATGCTCGCGAGTTCGCCCTCGCGTTCGAACTGATCGTTCACTTCCCCGAACAGGTGAAACGCGACGCACTGGATACGCGGGCCTACAAGGAGATCCTCCGGAATATCAACACCAAGCTGATCGGGAAGCTCGCCATCGACGACGAGCTCGCGACGACGCTGTTCCACGAGGAACTTGACGCGATCGAACTGTCGAACCGGATCGCCTCCCTCCCCCGGGGTGAGTGGCTGGCCCAACTCCCGGACACCGGATTCATGACCGACACGCCAGAGCTGGTGACCCTCAAGCCGCTCCCGATCCCATCGGGTCACAGCGACGGCGAGGACCCGGTCGACGTCGGGACGCACAGCCCCGACGCGGGAATGACCTACCAGGAAGCGGATGAACTCCAGTGGTCGCGCACCCGTTTCAGCTACTGTCTCGTACCGGGCGTGAACAGCCCGCCGGACGCCGCACAGCGAGCCGCGCGGTACGGAACTGGACCATTGAACAGTGGGGCGATCCGTTCGGAATCTACGTCGGATTCGTCGACGATTCCGCCGACTGCCAACTCCCCTCGTTCGGATCTCGAGAGGTCCTCGGAGACGACCGAGCGGGATTCAGCAGCCGATTTGACGATATCTGGAGACGACTCTGCGGACAGCTGTGATGACTCCTCCAACGAGGACCAAGTGGGAGGTCCGGTCGGTGGCGCCTCGAACGAGTTCGGCACCGTTCTTGGAGCGGGGACCGCCCCACGTGCCCCATCGCCGGCTCCGTCCGATTCGACTGCCGGGATTTCCGATGACTCCGCTGCAGGTCCCCCGACAGACGATGGCTGTGCTGCTGCGGATGCGTCCTCGGAGAGTCCCCCGACCAATGGAGAATCATACTCGCTGACTCCTGCAGAGCAACAGTTTCTCCGAGACGTCATCGCAGGGATCAACGGGGAACTGGAGGGATACGACCTCACCCAGTCGATGACGACGATCCGGAACGGTGTCGACGGCGAGATCGACGAGGACCGACTCGTCGAGATGGGCTACCTCGAACTCCAGTCGGTAAACACGCGGAAGTACTACTATGTCACTCCGGCAGGGCAGGACGCGGTTGATCGGACGATCTATTCGGGCCGCAACGACGGTGACCCGTTCGAGAAGACCGTCCACAAGGTCTACGTCGAGTACACCGCTCGGCACCTCCGAAATCAGGGCTTGCTGGTCGAGACGTACTACGAGCCGATGGCCGGCGGGATGATCTTCGATGTCGCTGCGTTCCTCCCGGGCGACGGTGACGGGCGGACACTGGCGGTTATCGCCGAGGTGGTGACGAACATCCGTCCCGAGCTGATGATCAAACACTACGACGACCTCGCGAGCTTCGACGGCGTCCGGAAGATGTGGGTGGTGCCTCACACCGACGTTGTGCACGAGATTATCAGAGTTCTGGCCGATACTGGACGGCTTCAGACGGTGCCACATCGAGATATCGAGAACTATGCACGTCTCTCCGAGCAGGCATTCGAGAATCCCCGGGAGTGGCGGTTCGTCGGGGGGCGGAATCTCGTCCGAATGGTTGACCGGACGGACGGGGAGGTCGACCGGTGACGATCTGGGTTAGTTGTTGGGCGCACGGTGCGCTCGATAGCTGCTCTCGGCCGCGCTCCATCCGTGCTGGGCCAGTCGACTCGATACCTATAATAGTAGTTTGGGAGGAGAACTCGCTCAACTGTACCGGATGCGCACGGGCTTGCGATTTCGAGCGCACGGACACGCACCCACCGCCCGGCCCGGCGCACAGCGATGCACGGCGATTTATCGACCTCTCGAATCGGGCGTGACCGGCACAGGTTCACCCACCAGAGACGAGCATCATGAGTAGCGATATCGATGTCAGTCTGATTCCCGAGAGGTTGGCCGACTTCGAGCAGTGGATCTGCTGGCAAGAGACAGAACGTGACGGGAAGGCGACGAAAGTTCCCATCAAACCCTACCACACCAACGGCACGCCGAACGCCAGCGCGACAGAGTCCGGCCACTGGCGCGATCTTGAGAGCGCACTTGCGTTTCACGAGAGCGACCGCGTCCGGACCGACGGGATCGGCTTCGTGTTCGCGCCGGCAACGCCCATCGTCGGTGTGGATCTGGATGACTGTCGGGATCCCACGACGGGCGAACTCGCATCGTGGGCCCAGGACATCGTCGACCGGTTGGATTCCTACAGCGAAGTCTCGCCCTCAGGGCGGGGCGTTCACGTCATCGTCGAGGGCGAACTCCCGCCGGGTCGGAATCGGCGTGGTGACGTCGAGATGTACGACGAGGCCCGATTCTTCACCGTCACGACCGACCACATCGAGGGGACACGAACGTCCCTTGAGCGACGCCAGGATGCGCTGCTCGGAGTCCACTACGAGTACGTCCAGTCACCCCCGACGTGGAGACGGCGCCAGTCGATCTCGAGGCGGCTGTCGAGGGCTGGTCGTTCCGACTCGTCGGC
Organism: Haloplanus litoreus; assembly: GCF_045690335.1. Lineage (GTDB taxonomy): Archaea > Halobacteriota > Halobacteria > Halobacteriales > Haloferacaceae > Haloplanus > Haloplanus litoreus. Next base: position 9,325 of record NZ_CP147875.1, read on the forward strand.
GGACGAGCGCGGGCAACAGGCCGGCGAGCCGGCAGCCGGGGAGACAGCCGACGAGACAGGGACCTCGGAGACAGCTACGGCACTCGGATCAGACTCGGGGCTGTACGCCCGCTACGGACTGGACTACCCTGATATCGAGGACCCGGGTCTCGAGGCCGCCCTGCACGGACTGAGTCCGTCGGCGCTTCCCTCACCATTGCCGACGTCGATGGACGATATCGCGGGTCCTGGCGTCGATCTCGACGACGAAACGGTGCTGGAGTGCGCGATGGACTCGAAGAGCGGTGATGTCATCGAGGCGCTCTACGACGGCCGCTCGGAGCTCTGGAGCGGGCGGGACAGCCGATATCCCTCGCAGTCGGAGGCCGATATGGGCCTGTGCTTCTACCTGGCGTTCTGGACTGGCGGCGATCCCGACCGGATGGATCGTCTGTTCCGCGACTCGGGGCTTATGGGTCCTGTTCAGATTAGCTGATTCCATGCGAAGGCGAACGATCTGAGCCACTCGTTTGCAGTTTCTGCTTCGGCGTTGCTAAAACAATTCGAGAAACTGGTAGTTCTGCGTTTTACTTCACGAAAGACACGTTCGACGCTGTTCCGATTTCCGTGACGTTCATATCTGAAATCGAGGCCGTGGCGACGGCACGCGTCGTTTAGTGGTGTCGCACCATCGACGAGAAACACCGCGTCGTCAACGTCGTGTTTCTCGCGTAATTCGCGAAAGAACGAGTAAGCAATAACGTTCGTTCTCGTCGGTTCAAGCTTTGTGTGGAGTAATTCGTTCGTCTCCGGATCGACCGCGGCGTACAGCCAATACTGTTCGTCGTTGAGCCGGATCACCGTTTCATCAACCGCAACGTGATCCGGGCTTCGACCTTCTTCGGGCTGTAGATCTGCCTTGTGAACCCAGTTGTGAACGGTGGATCGTGCCCGTTCAACACCGAAAATCTCAAGAATAGAGACAGTATTCGAAAGTGATAGTCCAGCAAGATGGAGCTGAATACTGAGCTTCATCAACAACCGCGGTGTTGCCTCTCGTTCCACAAAACCTAACTCGATTCGGTCGATACAACCGCTGAGGCTAGCGTTTTCTGACATAGGCACTCAAAAAACGCTACGCCTCACCTTTCAATCCTTATCTGAACACGAGGGGCTTATGCGGGGGAAGTGGGACAAGGTTCACTTCGCTAATGGGGCGACCTACGGCGCGGTCTGTCTCGCCCGGACACTCCTGACCGTCGACGACTACTACACGCCACCGTCACCGTCCACCTCGTCCGGATCCGACGACAGACATCGGTCACCGGACGAGTCCAGCACCTCTCCCTCCTCTGGGGCGGATCAATCCAGCGAGTCGCCACCGATTGACGCCGGGGCGGTCGAGGACGCCCGGCGGCTGGCCGCGCAGATACAGCGTCAGCAGCGTGAACTCGACGCCAAACGCGAGCGTATAGCGGAACTCGAAGCCCGGCTTCGACAGTATCGGGCCGTTCTCGGAATCGACCAGCCCGACAACAGTGTTCGCCCGAGGGATGGCGGAATAGCCGATGCTGCCGTAGGAAACGGGGGGCAGGACGATTCCTCAATCTGGAACGAGCGCCCTATCGGACACGACGTTGAGAGATCCTTTAACATATCCTCGAACGGTCAGGGGGACGACGACCACGAGCCGACTCCCCCCGACAACGACGAGGACACCCGTGAGGTTGATGCGGACTCATCCGAACCGGAGACGGAGTCATCTATCGGGTTGTCCCGTCGGCTCCGTCGGTGGTTTTCCTGATGTCCTCGGTTGTACCGAGACCGCAGCCGTGGCCGTTCCAGCCCTTCCGTCTGTATTTATCCTCCCGAAGGGGTGAGGAGATCGCGAGAGCGGGCGACGAGTCGGTCGTCCTGACGACGACATGCTTCGGCAGCGAGCCGCGCTCGTGAATCCTCGGAGTTCCGCAATGTCCAGTGCAACCACTCCCGACCTGCAGGACCGTGTACAGACCATCACCGACGCGTTCGTCGCTTTCGACGAGAGCCGAGCCGAACCCGCGTTCGCCCTCGATTCCGAGGACGTGGCCGCCCAGTTGGAGCGACTGTGTGCGTACCGCGTGCCGGCGGACGAGGCCGTCCGGACCCTCGTCCGCAAGGCGTGTGCCGACGCCGACCTCGAGCGAGCCGATCTCTCGGATGACATCGCCCGGCTGGCCGGCTACGGTGGGCGCTCTCGCGGGTTCTTCCGAACGATTCTCGCCGACGTCGACGAGGCCGACCAGTGGATCGACGTCGTCGCCGAGGTCGTCGAACTCTGGGAGCCCCGGAGTGAGAAGATCGCCCAGGTCGGGCTACTCGGCGACGAATCCGGCCGCCTCAAGTTCGTCAAGTGGACGAGTGCCGACCTCCCTGAACTGGAGGAGGGCGAAGCCTACCGCTTCGAGAGTGTCGTCACCGACGAGTACCAGGGCCGATTCTCGGTGAGCTGTAACTCCGCGACGGCGATCAGCCCCTCCGACGACGTCGTGGCGGCAAGCGACGGGAGCGTTGCGGTCGTCGGAAGCATCGTCGACGTCCAGGAGGGTTCGGGACTGATCAAGCGATGTGGGGCCGACGACTGCACGCGCGTCCTCCGCAACGGCCGGTGTACGGAGCACGGCCAGCGCGACGGTGAGTTCGACCTCCGTATCAAGGCGATCTTCGACGACGGTGAGCGCTCGCTGAGCGCGCTGTTCGACGCCGCTGCCACCGAGGCGGTGACTGGCATCTCACTGAGTGACGCGACCGACATGGCGATGGACGCACTCTCGACGGACGTGGTCGCCGAGGAGATCAGCGCGCAGCTGCTCGGCCGGCGGTACCGGCTGACCGGGAGCGTCGTAGGCACGTACTTCCTCGTGAACGAAGCCGAGGAGACGACCGACGCGCCAGACGGGTTCGACGCCGACGCGGTCGAACCGGCACTCACGGCCCGCCAGCCGGCTCGGCGGCTGTTCGCGGAGGAACTCAACGGGACGACGGAGACGTTCCAGGAGTCCGACGAGGAGCGGGCCCCTGTCTACGGCCTGACCCCGACCGGGGTGGGCGTCAACCGCGTGTTCGTCGTCGGAACCCTTGCAGAGACCGCCGACGTCGGCTCCGACGCCGAGTACTGGCAGGGCAAGGTGTTCGCTGCCGACTCGCCCGTGTACGTCTACGCCGGGCAATATCTGCCCGAGGCGATGGGAGTGCTGCGAGCAGCGGAGCCGCCGGCGTACGTCGCGGTCGTCGGAAAGCTGCGGACCTACGAGCGGGGCGACCGGACGAACGTGGCCATCGAACCGGAGTCGATCACCGAGGTTGACGAGGCGACCCGAGACACGTGGGTCGCCGAGACGGCCAGCCAGACCCGCGCGCGGCTCGAGGCATTCGAGAGCGGCGACGCCCCGTTCAGCGAGGAGGCAACGGAAGCCTACGGCGGGGACGTGAGTGCGATCGAAGCGGCAGTCGCGGCTGTCGCCCCCGAAGACGCTGCCTGAGTGGTTCTAGTCCTCCCCCCGGATTGTGACGGCTTTGCTGATTATCTAAACACCTGATAGAATCGACCTGCTGAATAGAGAGCGTAGGTTCAGCAATGGCTCTCCCCAATTTCAGAAGCACTGAAGAGATCATACCTACTGTGGAGAGCGGCTTCCTGCCGTTACTGGAAAGAGTCAGACCTGATTCTCGCCAACCAGAGGGCCATTCCAAAGGCTCGTTCAGGGTTTACCGGACGTTTTCCTCGAACGCCTGGATCGCTTCCTTGATCGACACGAGATCCACCTGCTCCTCTTCCTTGACGAGCACGTTCTTCATGTAGAGGTCGTATTCATCGTAGGCATCAAGCTCGTATTCAACCTCTGCCGAATCCAGTTCACGGACTTCGTACTGGATTGCATTCACCCGGTAGAACTGATCGTCCAGCAGCATGAGCCGGTCGTCAATTTCCTCGGTGTGAACCCCAGGCGACTTGTCCAACGATGCTTCCCACGCCCGGTCGAAGACATCCTTCCCGATCGGCCGGCGCTCTGCGTCAAAGAGTGCCGGATTCCGATTCACATATTCGGATACGTCACCTTCGTGTGGACTGCCCTCGATCGGTTCCAACCCGATGTCCACGACTTCTGTCTGCCGGGGATTCACGGTGATATTGAAGTTGAACTGCATCATCCGGCCCTGCAGGTCCTCACGCCGGAGTTCATCGAACTGGTAGAGCTCAATCCCGGTATCGCGGGCAATAGATTTCGCTCCTGACTGGAACCCGCTGCTAGAGATAATCAACGTCTGGTTGACATCGGAGCTTTCCTGGTACCACGCCATCGCAGCAGGGACATCTTGTTCGACGGCAGTCCCATGGAACTTGCACTCGATCATCACCATGAACTCGTAACTGCCCTGCGACACCCACACGACGACATCGGCTTCCTTCGCATCGCCCCGGTTCAGATCGATGTCGTACTGTCGCTCCACCCGATCGACTTCTTCCATCGACCGCATCCCAGCAACGATGATTTCATAGATATCCTCGTCAAGGTCATCCGGCGTGACGGCGTCGGCTATGAATTCCTCCTCAAGGTAATCCTGGTGAACGTCCGACACGTAACTCGCGGAAGGATCTATTCGATCCGCGAGTTCGCTGTGTGTCAGGTTCGGATGCTCGATCGCTTCGTCAACGATCTGCTCTTGTTTGTCGGTTAGGTCCTCCCGGCTGACGCCATCTTTCAATGCTTTCCGTTTCACGTGTTGATCCCTACCCGAATCCGTCGCAATCCTGTTAATTATCGTTTGGGCTACTCCGCGTCAATCCAGGTCAGCACTTCATCCGCCAAGTCGCAAGCCATACACTACATACCTCGAACGCACTCGTTCCGCAACGCCTTGCGTGAAAAGTCGTAGCCATTCCGCACAGTTCAGTTGTAGAGGGACTGATTCGCGAGAACCTACTATGTGACATACTATCCCGTACTCCGGAAATATCTCTGTGCAAGATTCACGCTCTGTAATCAACACGAGCGAAAAAACATGTTACCACGAATGGGGTTTCAACAGGGCCGTGTAGAGATCACTCTACGTCAGGGCGGGCATCTACCCTGACAGTCCCGACCGGTACGAGCGGTGTGCCGTCGAACGCCGTCCCGAGTTCGCGCCGAGTTGTCTGTTCAGCGTCTTCAGATGATCGTGCTGTGACGGTACATTCGAGCGTGGGGCCGACGAGCGCTGTCTCGGCCACGACGAGCACTGCCTCTATTGGCGTCCCACAGGTCGGACAGGAGAGCGTCTGGATGCTGATATCACAGTGATCAACGTGTGTGCTATCCGCTTCGCTCACCCGTGTTCCGACCTCACTGACGGCGATATTGATCGCGTCCTGTACCGCCTGGGCGCCTCTAACAAGCCACGGGACCGACAGCGTCACCCAGTACTGTTCGGAGCGATTCATCGTCTGCCCCACACTGCTGACTGCCGGTCGATCGGCATTGTCGTCCGCCTCATCGGGCCGGTCTGGCTCGGTATCGTATATAGGGCTTAGAAAGCGATGGATCGGCGCCGTTCGTTGCGCATCTCGTCCCACCGAAGTTACCCCACGATAGCGGGAATGATTAGCTGGCGTGGGGTAACTCGACATCATCATGCGGCGAGCGAACGCCTCGCCCCATACTGTATCCGCTCCTTCAGCAGTTACTCCTCGACGACCTCGGCGAACGCGAAGTTCTCGCGCACGGTTTCGATCCGGACGAGCGGCTGTTGACCGATCTCCGTATCGGGGACGAACACAACGTATCCAGGGTCGACCCGAGCGAGGCCGTCGCCCTGATCGCCGACGTCCTCGATGTCGAGCCGGAGCGTTTCTCCCTCGGTTACTGGCGGCTGGTTCGACGTGCCGTCCGTCGAGGTTGCTGGGGTGCTTGTCTCAGCTCTTGGTGTGACATTCCGGGGAGGCTGCGATTCAGCCCGTTTCTGCGTGGTCTGGACTTCTCCGCCGTCTCGATCCGTGGTCACAGAACTCTCAGGGCTCGCAGGACCCGAGGTATTCACGCTAGGGTACACCCCGACTCGATAGGTTTCTCCGGGTTCGAGTGTCCCGAGTTCGACTTCTTGCTCAGGAACCGTGACGACGTTCTCTCCATCTCGGGCCTCAACGCGGCCGGTGGACAGACACAGTAGGGTAGACGAGTCCATCGATGCTCGTTTTGAGCGGGTTCGGATTAATTATGATCGGGTCCTGCCTGAACCGTCGTTCGTTCGTGACTCAGTTACCCCACTGCCCGGCAGTATGTTCCGTTCGTGGGGTAACTACTCTACTTTTCACTCGGCGGCTTTGGCATTGTTGAAACCCTCACCCGGTGATAGGTTTCATCATCCGTGCGAGATACACAGCGCATATATAGCAAATGCAAATAACATACTCCGCAATGGAGTATGATGGTCAGTTGATTTATATAGTGTGCAATTGACTCGTGTATCAGAACGGGATTAGTTCGTGAGTTATCTCTATCTTGCGCATCTGTCGGTATTTGCAGTTTCGGCCCTCCTCTGTTTCGGCAGTATTCCCCGAGCGCGGGCGATCACGCATGACGGGACGCGCGAAGGATTTGTTGCGATTTTGCTCACCTGCGGCCTCTGGGCGGTCGGATACCTGGGGTACTTTCTACTCCCAACACCGGGGTTAAGGTCGCGTCGTACACCTTCGGATTGATCGCCGCTCTCGCGTGTGTCGGGGCATGGTTGTACTTCAGTGCGGCCTATACCGGACGATCACCCCGCCAAGTACCGTATCGCCGCCTCATCGTCGGGGGCTTCCTTGGCATCGTGTTGGTGAAAGTCACGAACCCCATACATCAGCTGTATTTCACGACCGAATGGGTTACTGAGCCATTTCCTCACCTTGGCCTTCACCAGGGAGTCCTTCACTGGGTCATCCTTGCCATTTCGTACGTCGTCATCGGTATCTCCTTCTTCATGTTGTTGGAACGATTCTACCACGCCGGAAGCGCACGCCCGTTGGTCGCACTTGTTGGAATCACCGCCCTTCCGATAGCCTTCAATATTTATGGTGCTCTGGAATCGTCCCTACTCCCTATCTGGTACGAACCCTTCGGAGTAGCGATCTTCGCCGTTGGAACACTGTTTGTGTATTTTGAGCGGTTTGAAGCCATTCAATTCGCCGGTGGGACTGCTACCCCCACGATCTTTCTCGATCAAGATTGGACGATTCGAGAGGTTAACCAGGCGGCTAAAAACATATTTCCCGAACTTGCCGGGGCAACTGGGCGGTCTTTAGACACTATCCTACCGGAGGCCGCGGAAGCGGCGACTGATGGAAATACGGATCCGATACCCATCAGTCACGACGGTTCGCCGCGGTATCATCAAGTTTCAACGTCATCGATTTCTACAGCTGAAGCCGTCACGGGCCACGTGATCACGTTAACTGACGTAAGCGAACGGGAACAGTACCGTCGACGGTTGGAGCGCCAAAATGAGCGCCTGGAGCAGTTTGCCAACATTGTCTCGCATGATCTCCGCAACCCGCTGAGCGTCGCTGAGGGATATCTGGAGTTCGCCCGGGAGACTGGTGAGAAAGAGCATTTCGATAGAGTGGCGACGGCCCATGATCGTATGCTTGAGCTCATCGAGGATTTGCTGGAGTTAGCGAGATCCGGGATGGACATCGGAGAGACTGATACGATAGAACTCGCTGATTTGGTCCACGATTGTTGGGAGTTGATTGCTTCAGAGGAAGCCACGGTAACGGTTGAGGAAGATCCACTTATGAGCGTAGTGGCCGATCAGGATCGACTCAGAGAATTATTTGAAAATCTCTTTCGAAATGCTATCGAGCATGGAGGTTCCGACGTTGCTATCCAAGTCGGCACATTACCGGATGAGAGCGGGTTCTACGTGGAAGATACTGGCCCAGGTATTCCGCAAGCAGACCGCGAAGACGTATTCGAACCAGGATATTCCACGTCGGAAGATGGAACTGGGTTTGGCTTGGCGATTGTCAAGGAGATCGTTGACGCCCACGGTTGGGAGATTCGCGTCACCGATGGGACTGATGGTGGCGCACGATTCGAGATTACTGGCGTGGAAATTGCTGCATAGCGTCTCTGTATCTTGCACGCCCAGTATCAACTTATGAGGGTCTCCACTCGACGGATTTTCTTCGGAAAGAGGGGTCAGGATTCTGAGTCTCGGATGGAGACTCGCTGTGCTACAGGTCGCTACTGTTCGGGGGTCACCTTCCTACCAATCGTCATTGACACATCAGACCGATCCTGTTCGACAGTCTCGACATTCTCCTGCGCCAGCCACCAGTCGGGGGTCCAGTCCGTAATCGGGAACACCCATCGTTCGCTCCCTCGCCAGTAGGCGATCGGGTTCTTTGGGACGGGTGTGCCGGTCGTCTTCGGACCAGTCCGCCGACGTTGTCTGGGTCGTCGTTCGTGGGTCGCCGCAGTCTCGGACGTGGCCGTATCGTCCTCCGAGTCGTCGGCAGCTCGCTCCAGGATTGTGAGCTCACTGTCCCGACGGGTCTCGAAGGTTGCCTCGTCTCCATACCAGCCCTTTATGACATTTTCAGCGCGCACAAGATCTCCGACTGCCAGTTCAGGGAACCGGTGGGATCGGATGAGCGTGCGGCCGCCAACGTCGGTCGGGTCGGGCGTGGGGCGGGTCTCGTCCCATTCGGATTTCTTCCAGATCGCGAATCGAATCGATCCGGTGTCGTCCTGGAGCACGCCGGCCTGCTTGATTCCGGGATGCGTGTTCTCGAAGAGGATCGCTACGCGACCCTGCATCGAGAATCGGCCCTTCGTCTGGCGGGTCGACATGTATCGGACGTTGCCGATCGTCTGGATGTTCCGGGGGTCGTCCGCCTCGGCTTCGGCCTGTCTGAGGAGTGCACTCGCTGGCTCGACACCTCGGGAGACACGCTCTGCAAGCGCGATCGCGAGGGTGAGCGGTTGCTTGCGCACCTCGTGGACTTTCTCGAAGTCCTCACTCAGGAGCCGATTCGCCATCTTACAGACCTCGTCGTGCGTGTCCGAGTCCAGCTCGAGGAGTGGACGCAGACGCTCATCACGGGCCTGTTTGGCAGCCTCGGCGCGAGCCGCGGCGATCTCTGTCGTCGACGGGCGCTGCGCGGCGAGTTCGTCGAACCGGTTGTTCAGCCACTTCGCGTGTCCGACCAGTTCGATCTCGTCGCTGAGTTCGCCCGGGCGGCAGATACCGTCCGTGACGCGCTGCTTCTCGGCTTCCAGTGCGAGCGAACGCTCGATGGATTCCAGTGACGTGCCGGCGAACTGCTCGGGTTCAGCGAGCAGGTCACCGAGACGGATGTACTCACCACCGGGCGTCAGGACCTCCAGATCGGCGGTCTCGATGCCGGTCGTGGTGTCGTCGTCCTCGATGTCCTCCGGTCGGTCATGCCTGCAGGTCGTCGACAGTCGCGGGAGCGGTCGTCTCCGGTGCAGTCGTCCGGGTCGCGGATTCGTCGAGTCCACTGGCGACGCCAACGATCTGTTCGCCGGTCGGATCGACGAAGTTCGAGCTGGCGTTGCCGGGGGTCCAGGTCGCGAGATCGCCGGCCGCATCGGGCTCGAGGAGCGCGTCTGCGGGCTGACCATTCGCGTTGGTCCGAGCTCTCGCGAGCTGGCCTCGCTCGGGAACGACGGGGTCACCGTCGGGAGTGTAGCCGTACAGTCCGTCGACGGGTTCCGCGCGCGTTCCGAAGTCGGTCTTCGACGCCGTCCGTTCCGTGAAGCGCTCTTGATTTGCGTCAGTGTCCGTCGCGACGTCGGTGTCACGGGTGGACCTGTCTGCAGTCGCTTGATCGACGATGGCCCAGAGCAACCCTGCCAGTCTGGTGACCAGCGTGGTCGTCCCGGCCGTGTCGGTCGAGCGGCGGCGCTCCTCTTCCTTCCGGTAGTCCCGAAAGTAGGGTGAGCGGCGGGCGTCGGTCCGCGAGTCTGCGGTCCCATTGGGGTCTTTGTGTGTCGTCGCCTCTACCGTCGCCGGTAGGTTCTTATCCTCGGTGTTGCTACTGTTCATTGCAATTCAACCAATTGCATTCGTGAGGCTCTAGTCAGCCTCACTTCCAACACCGCGTAGCGACGCATAGGTGTACCGCCGCTAGAAACCTCTATTCGCCCGAATTCGAGCTTTTCCCCACATTACTCCCACACCGACTACCGTCAGCAAGCACGGCTCGTTAGCTCTCTCTCACTTACAGAAATATCATGGTCACCAACCTGCTTCGTCGGATTCGACCAACTGGATCGCGTGTTCCACGAGAGGGCTGGACAAATACAGATTCGTATCTTGCTTGAGCGCTCGAAGCACTCGTTTTGCGGTTTCTTCAGAGAGTTCGCTGTGACTGTATGCGTAGAGGATGACACCTACTGACCCGTGAACTTCGATGCCCTCATCCTGTGCAGTCTTCCGAGCGTCCAAGTCGTCGGTCAACAGCACGGCATTTCGATCCGCACACAGCACCAGCGCGGCTGTTTCACCGGGATCGAGGTGTGGATACGTCGCGTCGTCATACTCGACTTGCTCGACGGTGAATTCCAATTCCGAGGTGTCTGTCGAGCCGCGTTCGAGTTCTGTGAGAACCGTCTCTGGGATGCAAATTTCTCCGACCAACTCAAGCAAATGCAATACATCGGCTTGGGCCAGATGAATCAGCGGCCCTGTATCGGTGACAACGAGTCTGCTCAAGCGTGGAGTCCCCACTCCACGTCTTCTTCGATCGCGTCGCGAGCGGAGTCGACTTGGTCGACAACATTTGCGCCGAGTTCGCCGACCGCCTCCTCGCGTGTGAGGTCGCCATCGAGGTATCGACTGATAATCATATCGCGGTAGAGCGTCTCGACGCCCGTCTCGACGGCCTGTTGAATCACCTCGGATTCATCAATACCGAGGTGCTGGGCGAGTTCCCGCACCCGGTCGGAGACGCTATCGGTTGCCATACGCCCGTGTTAGGTCCCAATCGGTATAAATGTCATAGCGAGGCTGCCCGGGTTGTTGACCGCGACGTAAAGAACGTCCACGAGGAACTCATATCAGTCTCAGCCCCGAGTGTACGACGTAACCGCGGTAGTAAGGGCTGCTATCGAATGGAGAAGAAGTAGTTGATCGCCGCAGAGATACTGCCGAGATCACGGAAGAGCTTCGCCAGGGTACCGAGCCCAATCGTCCCGAGGACACCGCCGACCAGCGGGTCGACCGCCATCCCGATCCGGAGCAGCGTCCCGAACTGGAACATCTCGACGAGTAGTAGGCCGCCGGTGAACATGGCGAAGTCGACCGGGACGGCGATTCCGTGCTGGTAGAGGATCCACAGGGTGGCACCCCCACAGACCAGAATCCAGAACAGATACTTGCGGCCTCGCTGGGTGGCGCTCTCGGGGTCGCCCTTCCGCCAGTTCCGGAAGTAGTTCGCCGTCTGTAGGAGGGCTTTGAGCAGTCCGGGCGCCATTCAGATGTGTTTACCAACCTCCGAAGCACGTATAAGCTTTATTCCGACGATAACGGTCCTGTTCAGATTAGTTGATTCCATGCGAAGGCGAACGATCGAAGCCACTCGTTTGCAGTTTCTGCTTCGGCGTTGCTAAAACAATTCGAGAAACTGGTAGTTCTGCGTTTTACTTCACGAAAGACACGTTCGACGCTGTTCCGATTTCCGTGGCGTTCATATCTGAAATCGAGGCCGTGGCGACGGCACGCGTCGTTTAGTGGTGTCGCGCCATCGACGAGAAACACGGCGTCGTCAACGTTGTGTTTCTCGCGCAATTCACGGAAGAACGAGTAAGCAATAACGTTAGTTCTCGTCGGCTCAAGCTTTGTATGGAGTAATTCGTTCGTCTCTGGATCAACCGCAGCGTACAGCCAATACCGCTCGTCATTGAGTCGGATCACCGTTTCATCAACCGCAACGTGATCCGGGCTTCGACCCTCTTCGGGCTGTAGATCTGCCTTGTGAACCCAGTTGTGAACAGTGGAGCGTGCCCGCTCAACACCAAATATCTCAAGAATAGAGACAGTATTCGAGAGTGATAGTCCGGCAAGATGGAGCTGAATACTGAGCTTCATCAACAGCCGAGGTGTTGCCTCTCGTTCCACAAAACCTAACTCGATTCGGTCGAGACACCCGTTGAGGCTAGCGTTTTCGGGCATAGAACACTCAGAAAACGCTACGCCTCACCTTTCAATCCTTATCTGAACACGAGGACGATAACCCGGCATACAAGCCGCACGTAGACCGTCTGTATTAGGACCAGATATTTAAGCAAACTTGACCTACTGTCTGAAAATGACGGTAGTCGGCCGTCTTGGCGCCCTGTTCCTGGTCCTCGGCGGGGCAGCCCTCCTGCTCGTGGACGGCCTCCGTTCTCCACCCGGCCTCTGGTACGCGGCCGCAAGTATCGCAGCCGGAACAACGATGGCCCTGTATCCGATTATTTCGTCGCCGTCTCCGCGGCGTCCGCAGCTTGCTCCGGAACCCGCGTCTCCGAACACGTCCGAGGAGTCCACAACGGGTCCACCGACGCGGCAGACCGATTCACAGTCGGCTGATACAGAGCAGACGGCCGAGTCCACAGGATCGACCAAGCAGGACCCTGAGCCAGCGAGCGACAACGACCTGTATCCACCGCAGCCGCTAACGTCGGAAGAACCGGAACCGCCGACATCGGAGCAACCTGAACTGTTGGCGACCACGGTGAAGAAGCAACAGTCACACCCGGCCGATACCGGGACGACGCATCGAACGACCTCAAACACCGGTTCCTCCCAGACGAGGAAAACGGCGAGAACCTTCACCCACCGGCAAAGACACGTCACCTCCACAGCGTCACCACGCCGGAACCCATCTGCCGAGACCGACAACCCGTATTTCAAGCCGGTCGATTCGAGCCGTGAGATCAAGTTCGTTCAGGTCGACACCAAGTTTAGTTACCTCGACATCGACTGGGGACCGGAACTCATCGGTCTCGACCCGATCCCGGACCTCGTTGAGGTCGATGTCGGGCCGAGTGCTGCGAGCCACGAGTTGGTGCACAGCCCGGTTGAGATTAAGATCTCCTCGTTCCTCAAGGCCCTCCTCACCCCCACTCCGCATAGCTCCGGTACCGCGGCCTCGAACGACAGTACGCGGCCGTCGACGGCACCGGACAACCACGCTCGCCGGCGGACTGACGACACCGCCACCAGACGGAGATCGGCACCCCGCGATACCTGGGAGACTCGGCACCTTGAGCAGGACAGGCGTGTGGACTGCCGCCGTGAGCCGCTGACAGCCGCTGATAGACGGCAGCATCCGGCGGAGACATGGCCACGGTCATCCGGCCCGGAACCGGAGAACCACCGCCCGACAACTGCTGACACAACCGGCTACGGTAGCCGTGAAGAGATTAGCACATTTGACGGCGGACGTTCCAGTACCGGTCGCTCCCTTGGCCCGGAGCCGATCATAGACGAGGAACCGATCGGACCGCAGGATGAGGGTGTAGCCGATGAGTCGGCGTTCGATGTGGGGATAGATTATTCACCGCCGCGATGGGAGCCACCGCAGTTGGATTCCGATCCTTTTGGACTGACCGACGTCACCTCGGAATTCTCCGAGCTTGAAGAATCAGCAGTGGAACCGGTTGAACAGCCAGAATTCGGGTTGGGAATGTCCGGCTGGGGGCCTGGAGTGTTGATCGAGGAACCCGTGATGGATCCGGAAATCGGTGCGGAAATGTTGGGCTTGGACGGGTTCGCGGAGTCGCCAGAAGGCGCGGTCGATCTGCCTGGCCTCAACGTCAAAAACGGATCGAACCCGTTGTTCCCCGAAGCGGAGAGCGTCTTTCCAGAAGAAGACGCGGAGGACGACTGGCTGACGTTCTGACGTCGCTTGCATGGGTTAGCCGGGGCAGGTCAATAGGCTGTGCAGCCATCGTCACCGATGGATCTTATAGCTCGGTTTTATCGACCCAAAGGGGGCGAGGAACGGCAATATGCACATGCTCATACGCGTACTCGTCCCTGCAGCCGACGGGATCGAGGCGGTCGGCACCGCACGATTCGCGCTCGACCGATTGATCGGGATCGGTGAGGGCGCGAGTACTGCGTTCGACTACTACAAGACGCTCGACGAATCGACCGCACGGTATCGCGACCACCCTCGCTACGGTGGGCTCGATCCCGCGCATCGGCTGTCGTCCGCGACTGGGAAACAACTCCTCGACGACGCTATCGAGGCACAAGCAACGTGGTTCGTCGAAACCGTCGCGACGCTTCGTGAGAAGCTCGACACGCTCGAACCGGTCGAGGTAATGGACGATGTCGACCTCGTCCGGTACGACTGCTACCGGTTCGGACAGTTCGCAGGCCCATCAGTCTGGATCTACGATGAGCACGGCGCTGGGCTCCGTTCCCGGAGTGCAGTCGACCGCTACGTCGAGGACCGGGACTCCGATTCGCTCTGGGTGGTGCCCGCTGATGTCCACTACTGACCGGCCAGTGGCGAGCCTCGGCTCTGCCAGCCGTCCTCACCCGTTCGAAGTGGACGTGGGCCTCGACACTCGCCAGGACCTGTGGAGGGTGTCGTGAGCTTCTACGCGACGGTCGCCGGCTATATTCAGTACCGAACCCTTGCGTTTCTGGAGGCCGCCGTTGGCCGACTCCAGACTGGTGGCTGGCTCGATGACTGCCAGCACTGGCGGGTCGACGGACGCGTCATCGAGCACGGTCGGGTCGAGATGATCGATACCGACCAGCTGGTGCTCGTGATTCCACCTGGATTGTATCGAAACCTCGCTCGGATTACGACGCGGCTGTTCGTCGGTGCGACCGACGGCGTCGTGGTGATCAGTTCAACGGACGGCTGTTTCGACGGCTGGATCGAGCGACCGCTTCCCGCAGCAGCCGAGCCGACGCCATCGACGGATGCCATCACGAGCATCGACGCGGTCGATCTCGAGGCCTTCGCCCGCGAGTCTGGCCTCGACGTGAAGCGATTCGAGCGGACGCCTCCCGACGAATACGCTGCCTGGCAGGATCAGGTCTGTCTGGCCTTCCACGACACGTTCGATCCACCGTTCCCGCCGGATCTCGCTGACCAGAACCTCGACTGACCGACTGCAGATCGATCCTCGGCCCTCACCGGGCCGCTTTCCAAAATGCACCTCGATTTACCCAGCTACGCCGCCGTCCCGACCGACCAGTGTGCCGTTTCCGACCAGCGTGTCGATGTCGTCGACGAATCGACGCCGAACGAGCGTGACTGCTGTCCAGAGTGCGATGATGTGCAGCTCGTCAGCGACGACACCGAGATGTACTGTCCCGACTGCGGTCTAATCGTGGAGGAGGCAGGCCTCGACCACGGTCCGGAGTGGACGCCCTACGATGAAGCGGAGCGGCGACGGGTTGGCAGCCCGGTAACGCCGATGCGTCACGACTGGGGCGTCTCTGCCGAGATCGGCATGTTCCGAGACGGACACGGTCGCGAGCTTTCGGCTGCGACTCGGGCCCGCCTACGTCGACTCCGCCGCTGGAATCGACGAGCACGCTTCGAGAGTAAAGCTGACCAGAATCTCGCACACGGACTCGGTGAGATTCGTCGGATCGGCGGGGCGCTCGACCTCGCAGAGGGTATCCGGGCGGAGGCGAGTCAGCTGTTTCGCGAGGCACAGTCCGAGGATCTGATTCGGGGTCGGTCCCTCGAATCGATGGCGAGTGCGGCGGTGTACGCAGCGTGCCGCCGCCGTCGACTGCCGCGCTTCCTCGACGAAGTCGCTGAGGCGGCTCGGGTCGACCGCGGCAAGGTTCGGCTGGCGTATGGGGTGCTCAATCGCGAGCTGTCGCTACGGATTCCACCGGCTATGCCTGCGGACTTTCTTCCGCGACTTGTCAGTTCGGTCGAGGCGTCGGAGCAGGTTCGAGAGCGATCGGCGCAACTGTGCGATTCGGACGAGATCATCGACCTCGCGAACGGGCGCAAACCCGCCGGTGTCGCTGCTGGCTGTCTCTACTTCGCCGGTCGTGAACTGGAGGGATTCGGCGCCGTAACGCAAGAGCAACTTGCCACGGCCGCTCGTATCTCAGAGGTCAGTCTCCAGCACGTCTGGCAGGACCTCCAGGATCGAGAGTTACCAGCCTGGTCCGCTGGATCCGCCGATTCTCCCACCGAGATCGAACGGGGATTTCCATGACTACCGACGAGATCACCGGTCGAGAGGAACGCATCGAGGTCATGCTTGACCCGTCCACAGCCGGATGGCGTCCGGGCAAGCCCTGTCCAGAGTGTGGTCACTCGGTCGTTCACGCTATCGTCAGGGCGGGCGTCAGGTTCCGTTCGGATGGGTCGTGGGAGTTCGACGAAACACTCGGTGTGTACGATGCGTTCTGTCCCGGGTGCGACTGGCTGCCTCCAGTCCGCTCCTGATAAAAGTGGACGAATGCGGGCAGACCAGATCGCTGTTCCAGTTGTGAACCCGGAGTCAGAGTCTCTCTTCGAGTTCATCGCGAAGAATGGTTCGGTGACAGCGTTTCTTTTCGGTGTTCTCGTAACACACGAGGACGAGATTCTCACTCGCCCGTAACCGCTCTCGGAGATTCTCGAGTGCTGCGTGCGCGTCGGGGGTTGTATTCAGGTGCTCCCTGTATCGAGGTTCGAAGTCGACGTCCTCCCACGCCGCGTTGTGCGCGTCGGCATCGTCGAGGCCCTCGGCTTCCAAATCCTCACTCCGCTGTTTGAACTCATCGAGAAGGGATTGCGGTGGTCCAAGCGCCCGCTGGTTCTCATCGACCGCCGGAGAGAACCAGCGGGTCGGTGAGCGGACCACGCCCACCAGTGTAGCCCCCTCGGGGATATCGACCAAGTCGTGCTGGAGTGCCGCGAGGTAGGTGTCTCGCAGCGTGCCCTGGCTCATATTTCCCTCTACTTCGCTATCGGTCTTGAAATCAGGCGAGTCGAACTCGATCGTGCTCTCGCAAATCCCGCGAATTTAGCTCTCAGAACAGGGTGAGGGGAGTGGAGCCGAATCGGGCCGATCTCGATTTGACTCTTAGCTCTCACTCTTAGTCGCTGGTCTTACCAGTAGCCATGAGTACTGAAACCACCACTGAGGGTGCTGATCCCGACGAGATCGACGACTCGGCCGTCGAGTCGGCACCCGAAAGTCAGCAAGACGAACCCACGACTGACCAAGCGCCGGACGACGAGGGAGCCCCCACTCCGTCCGAACACGAAGAGACGGACGAGCCGACGTCCACAGGTCCGCCGGAGACGTTTCGGGCGGCGATCCAGTCGGAGCCACTGAAGAACATTCTGCGGGCACTCAGGGCGACTGTCGACGAGGCTCGCGTGAAGATCGACGAATCGGGCATCCGCGTCCGAGCGGTCGATCCCGCGAACGTCGCGATGGACGACCTCGATCTCTCGGCGAGCGCCTTCGAGTCCTACGAGGCGACTCCCGGCGTCATTGGAGTCGACCTCGACCGGCTCTGGGATGCGGTCTCGCTCGCAAACAAAGGTGACCTCGTCCAACTTCACCTCGACACGGAAAGCCGGAAGCTGGTCGTGGCTGTCACTGGCCTCGAGTTCCAGATGGCCTGTCTGGACCCGGCGACGATTCGGTCGGAACCGACGCTTCCCGAACTGGAGTTACCTGCCAGCGTCACCATCGACCGCGATACGCTCCGCCAGGGGGTAAAAGCGGCCGATCTGATCGCTGACCATGTCGGCTTCCGGATGGACCCTGACGAGGAAATGTTCCGGATCGATGCCGAGGGCGACACGGATAGCGTCGACTTCGGGATCGGCGCCGACGACTGGGAGGCGGTCACCCTCGCGGAGGCGTCCTCGCTGTTCAGCCTGGACTACATGAAAAAGATAGTCCGGACGACACCCGCGGGAACCGCTGTGAGGATCGATTTCGGGACCGAATTTCCGGCGATGCTCTCATGCGATCTCGGCGACGGGGACGTATCAATGACCCGGATGCTCGCGCCACGCATCGAGACGTGACCACGGTTCTCGGCATCCATCGCGCATGAAGACAAGCTATTCACGGTCGACGAATCGCGCTCGGCGGTACCGGGGCGAGCGAACCCTCGGGGGCTGTCTCGTCTACGCCGGCGACGATCTCCTCGATAAGCACCTCACAGTCCATCCAGTGTCGCCCGGCGGCTTCGACTGGGGCCCGGACGCAACTCCCGAACGTGCTTGCCAGCTCGCCATCGCGCTGCTCGCGCCAACACTCGGACTCGAAGTCGCCGTCGACGACTACCATCTCTTCGCCGAGAACTTCGTCCGCCGGGAACTCACGGGCGATGAATGGTCGGTTCGTCTCCAGGACCTCCGCGAGTCGGGCTATCGAGAGCAGTATCTGCATCGGGAGTATCCGGAGAATACCGCTCCAGAGCCTGCGGACGTCGACATCGAGACCATCGACCTGGACACGATCACCTACGCCGAGGAACTCGCGCTGGTCCGCCGGTATGACGAGGTGCTCTGGAAGAAGGGAAACGTCCGCGGCAATCTGGCCAGACTCCAGGCGATTCGACGTGGTGAGCGCGACCCGGCGGCCGAGCCGTTCTCCAAGCAGTGGCTCTCGACACATGGACGGCTCACCTCGTCGGCGGCCAAACGTGCGCTTGGAGAGGAGTTCGAGACGATGGGCGAGTTCGCCGCCTGGGCCTGTTACGCGACTTCGCTCACGACGGTCGACCATGTCGGCGACTCGACCGCGACGACGATTCGGGGCCTCCGGCCGACGCTCGTTCGATGGTTCGGGGGCGAGGAGTACATTCCTCAATTCGACGACGACCAAGAGACGCTCGTGACTGACGACATTGACGAGGATGACGGGAACGAGGAAGCAGCCGAGGATGATCCTTCGATCACCGCCTCTGGATAGCTGCGACTTGTTTGCCCTTGGTGATTTAGGTTCCTGAATCGGGTGAGGGGCGGACTAGTTCAGTTCTCCGTTCATCGAGAGCCGCGGTTCGCCTTCGATTATCATGTCTACGCCAACACAACCAGACACAGCCACCGCTGACGACGCGCCACGCTCGATGGCGGCGACCGTTCCGGTCGCAGACCTGCTCGCCCGTGAGACGACCCTCTCCTTTGCTGGCCTCACTCCTGCCGACCAGGGCGACTACCCCGATGCGGTTTCATCGGAAGCTCGGTGTCTCGATCCCGATCCCCGGCCGCTGAAGGATGTCATCGCGATGCTTCCGCAGGCGAGTTCCGGAGAGCTCTGGGCGACCAACGAGTTCGTCGGCGTGGACGGAACCGTCGATACCGAGGCGATCCGCGATATCCACGGGTTAGATGTCGACGCGCTCGAGGACGCTGCGGGGTGTTCACTCGGCGATCTTGCGACGAGGGCGTCGTCGGACCCGCTAGTTCGAATCCGTGATCACCAGGACATCGTCGACGAGCGGCGGAAGGCGCTGTGTGCCCTCGGCTACGACGTCAAATTCCGCTGGCAGATTGCCTCGGACCGGTATTCGATTATCAACCCACAGGAGGCGTATCTCCCCATTATCGGAGCGCTCCAGCAGAGCGGTGAGACTGAGGCGTTCGGCTGGGCGAGCTACCGGGATTGGGGTGGTCTCCTCAAGATGTTCGTCGTCTGTCCGGGCCTCGAACACATCGTCTCCGGGAGTGAGGACACGGAGTTCGATGACGATACCGACGGCATGACGAGCGTTGCCGACTCGGATGAGGCGGATTTGGTCGTGTACGGCGGGTTCGAGACCGGCTACGACTTCCGGGGGACGCAGACGCTGTGGGCGAAGCCCATCCTCTACTTTCCCGAGACTGGTACCGTCGTTCCCGATACGGGGAAGCGCTACACGCGCCGGCACTACGGGCGGGCGACCGACGCCACTCACGAGCGGGCGAACGACCGGGTGCCGATCAACGAGTGGTGGAAGGCAATCTACGACGATATCGCCGACCGACTCGTCGACGTCGACCGCGCGATCCGTCGCACCCGGGCCGTCGCCTACGACTTCGAGGTCCTTCCGTTCGATGTGGCCGCCTGCTATGAGTACTGGGGCCTGGCCGCGACGTACGCCGAGGCCGCTGCCGACCGGGCGACGACCCTCGCCTCGCCGGCGTCCCGACCGACGGTGTATAATCTTCAGCTGTCGCTACTGATCGCACTCCTCGATTCGTACGAAGGGTCGCTGGCGTCGGATACGTATCAGGAGTACCTCGAGGTGGCTGGTGAACTCCTCCGTAAACCGGCCATGATGATCCAGCTCGCACTGAAAGAACACGACCGGCAGGTCGAGGAGCCGGACGAGCGTGTCCTCGCTGATGATCAACAGACCCTCAGCGACGCGCTGGAGGACATCGTCGACGTTCCTGGCATCGAGGTCGACACTGAGGTCGATCTCTCAGACGGCGGCGCACAACGGCTCCACGACCGTGTCCAACGGAAGCTGGGCGACCTCGATTAATTCTCAAAGGAACCGTCCGGCGACAGTGTTTTATAGAATCCGCGGAAAATGAAATACATGGCCAACGCCGCTTCCCGGGGTTCACATCCACTCGATGCGATGCTCGCCATCTCTGATGTCGTGACGAACCAGCGGTATGCGAAGATCTATGCCCGGGTGCTCACGCTCGATACGCCGACGGTCGAGGAACTCTCTGAAGGGCTCGATAGTTCGACGACGACCGTCTACGAGGACGTGAAACACCTCGTCGAGAGCGGCATCCTTGAGCGCGTGACGGACACCCAGCCGCATCGATACCGGGCCCGCCGGATCGACCTCCATGTCGGGACAGACGAGGACTCCTATCAGATTACGCCGGCGCTGTTCGTCGTGCTCGCCCGACGCGAGACGAACGAGAACATTCAGCTGTTTCTCGACCGACACGGTGTCAGCGGCCTTGCGACCGCCCTCGAGTACGCCCGTGACTACATCCAGGGCCGAATGAATGCCCGGATCATGGCACGCGAGCAGGACCTTCCCGTGCTCGAAGCCGAGACGATCCTGCAGGAGATGCGCGACGTGCTCCTGGATGTTGACCCCGATCTCGAAGAGAGCCCCGACGTTGACGAGCTGGACGCGGCGGTCGACGAACGTAGCGGGGAGTGAGTCGACGTGTCGGACTCGCTCTTTCCGGACGTGGAGGCACACGTCATCGATACGAATCTGTTCGTCGCCTTCGAGCGACACGACACTGTCGGCCTGCTCGAACGAGCCGTCCGAGCCCACGATGTCGTTCTCCTCCTGCCATCACGGGTATACGAGGAACTGACGCCAGTGAACTATCCGTATGGAACGCCGCCGGTCGATGACGCGGGCGAGGCTGGGTGGGTTGAGGTCCTCGAGGACGTCGACTACACGAACCCCGTGGTCTCGGCGACGATGGATATGGTTCGTCGATACATTGCTGCCGCTGACGACCGCTCCGAACACGACATCGAACAGGCCGATGCCGAAGTTGGTGGTGCGACGGCGATGCTTCTCGAACGTGGTGACGCTGACTCGGTCGCCGTCTACACGCATGATCTACCCGCCTTTCGCGGAATCGAGCGGGCGTTGACCGAGCATGGCTACGAGGACCGCGTCCAGTTGGTCAGAGCGTTCGATTTCGTCGAGGTGGTCGAAAATCGGTATCAGTTCCAAGGGTAATCGCTCCGTTCGAATTGTTGGAGACGTATAACCAAACGACCATTGCATCCAGCGCCGGCTCGACGATCTCCACGACGCATCCTGACCGCCGAATTTACCAACCCACAATCGGGTGGCGGGATTTCCGCGTGGATTCCGTCCCCTACCCATGTCCTCATCCGAGTCAGATTCAGCTGTCGACCGGCCCGAACCGCTCGTCGTCCTCTCACACCTCGTCCATCGTCTACTCAAGCGCGAGGGAGGGAGTGTCCCGCTCGAACGCGTGACCCTCCGGGTCAGCGACTACGTCGATATCGGCGATCAGGAGGCCGCAGACCTCATCGATGCTGGTGCTGCCGAGGGGGTTTTCACTCTCGACCGGGGGACCGGTGGAAGTACGACCATCGTCGGGGTCTCGCCCCAGGGGGAGGAGCCGGCCGTGATCACGGAGGCCTTCGGCGGCCCTGCTGGCGATACTGAGACTGCCGATTTTCAATCCCTTGAGGTCGTCACCGAGAGCATTGCGGCCGCACTCCGTGACGCCGGCTACGCGACGTTCACCGATCTCGCGGACGCCGACATCGGTGATCTCGCCGGAGTAACCGGGACGCTAACCGAGAGTCGTGCGGAGGCGATCATCCAGGCAGCACCCCGACATGTCCCCGTTGGCGTGTGGCTCGCCCGGAGTGCCGACGTCCGATACGGTCGACGGGTCGACGAGACGACGGGCCGAGGGGCGGCCCGGGTGCTCGACATCACCGCCGCCACCGAACCCGTCGGCGAACCCCGCTATCGATCCGAGGGGCTCGAGCCAGACGCTGTTGAGGCCCAGTATGTCTCCGATATCGGCCGGAACGAACAGGATCCGGTGCCAACCGGGTTGCACGTCCTCGACGATCCTGACCATCCCGATGTCCCGAAGGCTGCGACCCATCCCGAGGCGGGTGACGATGCCCTGCCGGTCGATGCGTCGGGGGAAGTGGTTCCGCCGGCGATTCCGACGGAGCCGCGTCTCCAGCTTCCACTGGACGAACTGCTCGCGAAGAAACTGGCCCGTGGGCTGGTTCCGATCCGCCTGGTTGGCCCACGCGGCTCCGGGAAGAACTACCTCGTCAAGTACCTGTGTCACCGGACGAACCGTGGCTACGTCTCGGTGGACTGTGACGAGGCGACCCACACGGAGGACCTCTTCGGGCCACTCACGCCCACCGAGGACGGGCTGATCGTACCCAGGAACGGACCTGCAAAGCAAGCACTACTGAATGGGTCGGTGCTGGTACTCAACGAATTCCCCGTGATGCGGGCCGGCGCCGCGATGTCGCTCCATCGCCTGCTCAACGAGGGCAAACTCCTCGTGAAAGCACATGGCGAACTGGTCGAACCCCATCCGTCGGCGCGAATCGTGATTACGATGAATCCGCCGACCCGTGAGTACCGGGATTCCGAGCCGATGAACTCGGCCACTCGTGGTCGGTTCCGGGCGCTCGAACAGCCCTACATCCAGGACGTCGACGAGGAAGTCGCGACGCTGGATGCACAGGTGAACGCCAGTCACGAGGTCGTGGACCGGGGGACGCTCCGGAAGATCGTCCAGTTCGCCCACCAGACCCGGCAGAACGAGAACTGGCCGACGATCTCGACGCGAAATCTGACGATTCTCTGTGAGCACATCGAGGACGGGGCCTCCCCGAAGGCAGCGGTCAAGAACGAGGTGTGGGCAGTCGCCGAGCCGAATCAGTATCCCGAGGACACCTACGAGACACTAAATGACTATGTATAAAGGAACACACAACCAACGACGGGATATCCCCGAACTCTTGGGTTCTGTAGTTTCGGTACACGCGGTTGATTTCGCAGCTATCGGACGCTCCGGCGGAAGTTGTAGACGGTCGCTTTGAGCAACATTTCACGGGACTCAAGACACCGAACATCACTTCGGCATCGAACGTTTCGTCCTGCAGTCCGACATCTCCCGACTCGTGCTACGGTACTATACCTTCGCTTGGTCAGGGAGCTCGTCGGGTTCGTCTAATTCAGTGAATTCGATTTCAGGTTCTTCGGGAAGGTTTCCGGGCTCTTTGTCAAGTTTATCTCGGAGATGCTGGAAGACGTAGCCGAGACCGACTGCCCAAAGGACGAAGATAATAACTGGTTCGATCCACCAAAATGAGGTTTCGATTCCCGGAAAATCAACCACATGGGCAAGGTACGCGATAGAGGGAATGACAACTGCAAGGAAGATTGCAATTACGCCAGCTTCGAGGGTTTCCCTGATCCGCGACGGATCAAGGGTATCGTACCGGTTATTGAGTTTCTCTCGCTCCCGTTGGAGAGACCGAATTTCGGTCTTCGTCCGTAGCCATTCCTGTTGATTCCGATTGTATTCCTCGCGCTCGTGGATATACCAGTCTGTGTCTTCGTGGTCTTCCTCGGTACGCTGTTCGTCAATCCATGTGAGGTAGATATCTTCGATGACGTCCTCCAGCTCCCGCGTTTATCATCAAGTTCTCGAAGACGTGCGTCAATAGCCTGTATTCTGTATGTAATCCGATTTCGCTCGGCTTTGTGAGTCGAAATATTACTTGCGAGAAGGGCAGTAAGTATACCGATGAAGACACTGGCTGACGCCGCAAGAGAGGCGTAAAGCCCAGTAACCATCAATCAAAACCACCGGATACTTCACGTATAAGTTCTGGGATAGGTAACTACCGACAGACTTCAGAGCAGATCTTCCGTCTCTTTGCGGATATGCTCGGTATATTCATCCTTCTGGAACTCCAGCCACCCGTTTGCTGCTTTCTGCTCCAGACTCAGGTTTGTGGAAATATCTACAGCGACAGTCTCCGGGAGCACGTTGTGTTTGAAGGTCTCTGTGGTAATCTCCTCTCGACGATAGGGTTGCTCGATGGAGATATACTCCTCCAAGTTCTCGGTTGAGGCCAATGAGCGTATTAAATTGGCCGCTTCTCCTTCCGAGACGTTGACTTTGTCCCGGGTGCCTTCTCGAAGTTTGTGGGCCAGCTTAACGTCATAGAAGTCACCCGTGTTGCTGGCATCAATAAGATTCATCGTCCGCTTGAATACGCGAATTACGTCGTCAGGGATAGCAGTTGAGAAACACCGCTGAACCCCGACGTTCACTGTGAGATTGACATTATTCACGCGAAGTTCCTCGTAAATCTCTGAGAGAGTCTTGGGATCTTTGATGAGGGCCTCTATCCAGTATTGATCGACACCGCCTTCCTGGATGGGATCGTCCGAAGCCTCCAGCGTGATGAGCCGGCTAAACACATCGGACCCAACGTCTCCTTCGAGCGTCACACGGTACTGGTCGTCGTTTGGGAGATCAGTTGGGTCCAGAACCCAGTAGCCATCCTGCTGCTGCCAGAGAGCATCAACTGTATTGAAATCTGAGCTGATAGTCTCTTGAATCCGATATCCCTCTTTGATTGGGATTTTCACGTCGCCGTACCGACGTGCTCGGTCATTGGGGACCGTAATTTTCAGCCGCATTTCGCTGGTGCCGGTTCGGTAGTCATAGGTTACGGACTTCATGTCCGGCTCGTAATCGGAGAAGTAGCCCTTGAGCCGGTCAATCGCATCCATGACAGCTCCGGCTCCTGCATTCGCACCGATATTCGGCTCAGTCATAGGTTAGCGATCTCCTCCTTCAGTTGCTGGAGTTCTTGGGGATTGATCTGATGTTGCTCCCACTCTGTGTTAATTTCCATCTCGACCATGCCTCCATCGTCCCGTTCGTCTTCAATCTCGATCGGTACTTCTATGGATTCGTACTCATTACCTTGGTTATCGCTGAGATGGTACTGAACGACGAAACCCCGCATCCGACTCTCGATTTGAACCGTAGTCTGTGGTTTCCGTAGCTGCACGTTCTCGGTTGGATGACGATCGACGACGTCGATGATCGAGTTCAGTAGCAGGAACTCGAAGTGCTGGTATATCTTGGACATGTCGCGCTCCTCATCGCCTGCTTCGAGAAACGCGAGGAGTTCTTCAACGTCCTCATCGTCGAGTATATCAGACATAGAATCTTCACGAAGTGACTCTCGGAACTCGTCGACGAACTTCTCCATCTCCTGTTGAGGAATCCCAACGTTAGTCTCCTCTTTCCATTCTTCCGGGACTGGCTGGAGCTCAGTATCCTTGCCGTAGAGACCGTTCTTTTTCATGGCCTCAGCGATATCGTGATAAATGCTTTCGCCCTTCGAGATCAGTTCACCCTCGGTGTAGGCCTCGGTATCGACCTGAGCCATCCCGAATCCGATGTAGTGCATCGTGATATCAATGTTTTCGAGCTCCTCTTCATCTTCCACCCCATTGAGGACAATCTTCTTCGGGTGTTCCCCTATCTCAATTTGAGGCCGAATCGTGAACGTGTATTCTTCCCAATCCACCGTACTATCGTCCGGGAGATGGAAGATGACGTGGACTGCCTGAGCGACTATCGCCTCCTCAAATATCTCTGGTACTGTGAACTTAGCGCTGAAATAGCCCGGTGTCGTGAACGCTTCAGCCGGGATTGTGAGTACGCGGATATCTGATCCATCCTCGTGCTCCTCAACACTCTCATAGGTTTCCAACCCCTCGGTGATGTTATACCCCTCCACTAAGTCTATGGGTTCAGCGAATCGGATTTCGACTTCATCTATGTCGCCCGCCCAGAGAAGATGCATTGGGCGCTCCTCATTCGCTAAGCCCCAGGGTGCGACGAAAGAGTCCTCTATCTCGAATTTGACTTCTTCCTGGGATTTGATCATCTGACTAGTTCTCACGTTTAGGGTGTTTTTACTGTTTTCCCGTTCAGTCATCCCGAAGGTGGGAGTCTTCAACCCGCACCAATTGGAGGGATGGAAAAGGGGCGAACGGTATCTTGTCTTCAACCAGCTGTTCGATGTCGATGGGAACCTCGCGCTCGTCCCAGTTTGGGAGGTAGTCCTCGAGTACATCGAGCGGGACTACTACGACCACGAAGTCGTCGTCCGGGTACTTCGGTATCTTGTCAGCCAATGTATCCCCATCCCCGAACTCCCACTCGTCGGCTTCGAGTCCGGGGACGTTCACCACGACTAACGCGATCGGCTCGTCGGCCTCATCGTCGTGAACGATATCGCCATAGATGAACTCCGGTTCCTCTTCGTCGCCGTCATCGTCTTCGCGTTGTAGAGCCAAGTCGAGGGACCGTTGCAGAGGCTCCTCGGCTCCTGGTGGTTGCCATGGCTCTTCGTCGTACCGTTCTGTCGGGGCTCCGCCGCCTTTCTTGGTCATAAATAGTTGGTCAGCTCTGATTGCCAGTTATTGAGCGCGTCTACTCGCTTCTCCACGACCTCGGGGAGGTTGTCTCGCTGCGGGGTACCAGTTGCGTCCTCGGTCTCCTCGCGAATGTTGTAACTCCCGGAACAGGCCACGACGGACTTTGGAAGCATCCGGAGCCACTTGGGTGAGACACACCCGTTAACGAAGATCCCTTTCGGCTCTAGGATCTCGTCGAGTCTCTTGACGTGCTTGGCGAACTCGTACTCGGAGTCGTACTGCGTTGCGTCGAATCCAACCCAGCGACTGATCTCGTCGACGAGGATTCGGCACCGTTCGAAGTGCCAATCCTCCCATCCCATGATGGACGGGTAGAGCGGCATGTTGATGCTTCGCTCCTCCATCAGCTCGTGGGCGGTCAGTTGCCGTTGGACGCTCTCATCGATCTCCTTCACGACCTCGCGTCGGTTCATGGACCCGTACGTGAGCCGGTCGCCTGCGAACGCGCCTTGGGCGACGCCGTCCAGTTCCTCGAATCGGTCGACCACGTCGACTGTATCGCGCCCGATGATGTGCCGGTCGTGCTCGTACGTCATCAGGAAGAGGTCCTGTTCCGGGCTCAGGAACTCCTTCCGTGGGTTGTTGACGAACCAGGAGGATCGGTGGACCTTGCACGCGACGAACGGGACAGGATTCGGATTATGCTCGTACAATCGCTGATGGACGTGATGGCTTGGGTGGATCTTTGCGCCAAACTTGCGGGGGAACGGGACGTCCTGCATGTCGTGGCTCCAGGTGCGGTTGTGTCTCGGTGGCACCTATCTGGCCACTACACACTACACAGGGATAAATATGTTGGATAAATATTCTACAAAGCGCCTAAGTTAGCATTCTCTATCAATTGATTTGCGACAAAAACCATAAATAGTCCCACGTAGCGATTGTATAACGAAGGTCTTTAGCATGAACCACTGGCAGAGGGAGCCATGACCGAACGAGTCCATTTCATCCCGGTCGGGTTCGACTTCGATCGGCTCATTTACCCGATTTCGAAGGGCCAGATGGAGGCAGACCGGGTTGTACTCATCACGCACGAGGGCGATCCAGACGATGACGCGACGGATCGCGCTGCGGAGTTGGCATCGAATATGACCAACCGGTTGGAAGACTCCTTCGAGCTGATCGACGTCGAAGTTGAACACGAACCCATCGATATTGAGGAGTTGTACGAGTACGAAACGCTGTATCCCATGGCGCACGAG
Organism: Haloplanus litoreus; assembly: GCF_045690335.1. Taxonomy (GTDB): domain Archaea; phylum Halobacteriota; class Halobacteria; order Halobacteriales; family Haloferacaceae; genus Haloplanus; species Haloplanus litoreus. Next base: position 37,488 of record NZ_CP147875.1, read on the forward strand.
TACATTCTCGACGAGCTCGAAGCCGGGAACGAGGTCTTCGTCAACATCTCGTCGATGCCTCGGACGACTGCATTCGCGTTCGCCACGGCAGCCGATTCGATTATTGCCGAGTACCAGTCCGAGGTCAAGGGTATCCGGGATATGCTCCACACATACTACGTCGCCCCTGACAAGTACCTCGTCCTCGAAATGATCGATGCCCTGGAAGACGCGAAGGACCTCTTCGAGAAGATGAGCGAAGACCTCCGAGTCCATCCTCAGTACACGAATATCCGAGATTTGCTGAACAAGATCGACGAGAACGGCGTGACCAAAGGTGCGAGAGACCTCGACGGGCAGATGTACGTCGAGTTCCCGTCGTCTCCTAGGAGTGACGTCGAGGACTTCGAAGAGACCATTCTGAACTTCCTCGCCGAGAAGGATCCAATCAAGTCGACATCGGCACTCGCCGAGCAGCTGGCGGAGGAAGTGGGAGAGGAGTACGACGAGTCGTTTCGGAGCCGAGTCCAGTACAACGTCTCGAAACTCGACGAGAAAGGATATGTGGACCGCGAGAAAGAGGGGAACCGCCTCGAAACGCAGCTCTCGACGATGGGTCGGATGTGGGTGGAAACTCACCGGGGATGAACTGGTTCGTCGCATGATGGGCACTCCGCGTAAACCGCTCGGTGACCATCCTTCTCGTACTCGATAAGGAGCATACCTGCGGGTATCTCGGTTTCGCAGGCCGAGCAAACACCGAGAGTCAAGCGTTCTGTGGACATCGGGGGAACGGAGGCCTGGAGCGTGTGACACGGGATTCCAGGCTCCAAGTGTAGTTATGGAGTATACGTTCAAAAACCCGAGCCAACCAAGGTGAAAGTGAAACCCGAAACAAGACCTATACCCGGATGATCTGATTATTCGATAATATTCGACGACCTCCGGCAGACCATCAACAAGATCCGAGGTGACTTCTCCGGTAACAAGGACACCTCTATCGCGGTGGGTCGGGAGGCCGTCCAAGATAACCTCGAATGGATCTACGGTGGCGTGTACCTGCTACTGCTCTTTGGCGTCCTGAAGTTCAAGGACGCCGTTCTCCTTGCCGTCTACGGCAGTGCACCATTCGTTCTCGACTCGGGTCTCTTCTTGCAATCCCTCCCGTTGCTCAGTCGCGTGCTACCGCGTGTGACGGTGCTGATAGAACTCGGAATGGAGTTCGGGGCGGTGAGCGTCGGCATCTCCCTCGGTGTCGTCTACGCAGTCTACAGGCTCATCGGCGCGGTGAAGATGGGCGTGCCGTACTACTCGGCTTTGAAGCGGGATGATTAGTCCCGTTCCATCATCTCCTTCATTTCAGCAAGGAAAACCCGATCTGAGCGTAAAGACCGTCCGATGACTCGTCATAGTTCCAGTCAAAGGCCCCGTTTCAATTCCTAATCTCCAGGGAAGTTTATCTCCCCGAAGTGATCGAGGGTAGCTACGATCCCTCGTGCATTCGTATGTCCGATACTCATCCGGCCGATACAATACATAAAGTCGAGCGGTTCACCCCCGATATCGCCCCCCGCGTGCGCACCTCGGATAGCCGGGCTGATCGTCTCGGGTCGTTCATTCGTGGGCACTTACCTCCCGGTGTTGATGTCGAGGTTGTCCTCACACCGGGTGTCGAAACCGCGGCGGTTCTCCCCGTGGATATCGATGCGCTCGTGAGCAGCGACACGACCAATCTCGAGCGACAGCAGGCCGCACAGTTACTCGAGAACGTTGACGCCGAGTTCCTCGTCCTCGTGACGACCGAACCGGCGCCGCTAGACAGGGTCCCGGTGAATGACCAACTGACGGCCGACCACGCCCACCAGTTCGGGCTCGCCTTCCACGAACTGCTCCATATCCTCAAGACGGCTATCGGTCCCATCGCAGAACTCCTCGAAACCGAGATCGATCCCGACCATCGTCAGCAGGTCCACGATCTCGTCAATATTATCGAGGATGGAGCCATCGAACAAGAGGCGATTGACGGGGCGAACTTCAGTGACAACGCCGAGATTCGCCTCGAACTCACCCGCCGGATCCATTCGCAAGTTCCCGATGACATTCCCGACGGAGAGCAGGTTCGATTCTCCTTCTGGGACGCAGTGACGAGCGCGCTCTACGAATGGGCGATCTATCCGACGGGCATCACGGGGGTACTCCTTGATGAGAACGACGAGCGGATCGTCTTCGCGTCGGAGGCGAATGCCACGGGCTTCGATGCTGTTCAGGAGGCGCTCCAGCGGTTAGCGCGGGATGCCCTCGTGATCCGGAGCGCCGAGCGCGACGACATCACCCACAGCCACGACAAGACTGCATCTGTACGGCGAGCTCGGCTCGTTGTGGAGACCTGGCAGTCGGCGATCCTCCCGCTCCTCGAGGACCGTTCCGAAGTATCCGCCGAGTCGCCAACGGAGGGCGATGATCAAGAGACTGCTGCGGACTCTGTCTCATCGCCGGATATGGACGACTCGGAAACAGCTAGTTCTGAGACCGAAACTGACCCATCGAGCGACGAAGGGACTGACGGAGAGGGCGACGAGCATCCGCTGCTCGAACGGAGCGCAACGGACGATCCGTTCCAGGACGTCCTCGACCAGCCTACAATCACGCCGAATCGGCTCGATGGAGACCTCGACGAGACACCTGGCCTTGACGATCCGAACGCCCACACTGCTGATACCCCCGGCTCAGACTCTGATGGTTCATCCCAATCGGTGGGCAGCGATGAAGGCCAGCCCTCGCCTACCTCGAAGCCTCTCGACTCCAGAGCGCGGGCACTCGCTCGCTCCATCGACCGCCCGGACACAGAACCCGAGTCCTCGTACGGTGAACGTGCCTCCAGTGGCGAAGTGGTGGATGACGGCTCTGATACCGCACAACAGTCGACCATCGGGGACTTCGACGCCAGCGGCGCTCCTCGTAACGACTGCTCATCTGGAGAGACGATTGACTCCATGGAGGACCGCGACTCCGACCACGAGCAAGCCGAAGGCAAGTCTCCAACCACGAGTACCTCCGCTGACGACGGATCGGAATCCGCAGCCGATCCCGAGCCGGCACACGCCGAGGTACTCGATCGTGATCCCGCTGACGAGACGGACACCTACGAGGAAGCACTCACCGCAGACCGGACTGCGGCACACGGCGAGGCAGATCGGGAGGGCATCGACACCGACGCGCTGGAGCGTGAGCTGGAGGACCTCGGTCACCGGCTCGATCGGGGTAGTTCAGACGACGACCAGGCGTCCGGCGGGAGTTCTGCGGGACCGGGCCAGCTCGACGAACTAGAGCTTGTTCCCATCGCTGATGACCATGCACCACCGGAGATGTGGGCCGACATCGAAGACGGCGCTGCCCGAGTTGCTGGCACGCTCGAGAAACAGCTCCGGCTCGACCGTCAGCGTGGTGTCCGGCGAGGACTGACCGCCGGTGGATATGACATCACTGCGGGCCACCGGCTTCTGATCGGCGATCCCCGGGTTTGCAAAGTCGACACGCCGGGCCGCGAGAAACGCTACGCGCTGGTGTTAGTCCTCGACCGCTCGGGCTCGATGAGAAACGGCGAGCCCCCGAAGATCGAGGTCGCGACGAAGGCGCTGGCACGATTCGCCGTCGCCGCAGAGGGGCTCGGGATCGAGGTGGCGATCGTCGATTTCGTCGACGGTCACGCTCGGCTCGTGAAGCCCTTTTCTGTCGAAACCCGCCACGTCCAAGCGGCACTACTCGACACGGACTGTGGTGGGGAACACCGCTGGCGGACGCTCTCGAACTTGCACGCCAACTCGTTGAGGATCACCGCGACGAGCCCCTCATCGTTGCCGTGACCGACGGCGAGCCGAGTAGCGTCGACGACGTCATCGATCAGATTCGAGCCGCCCATGCCCCCGTCTGTTCGCTCACCATCGCTACCGATACCGAGCCGGGACGTCTCTCGACCGACGCTTCGGAACTCGCCGACTATTATGAGCGGGAGACCACGGTGTACGACGGAGAGCGACTCGACGACCGGATCGATCAGTTCGCCAGTCTCCTCATCGGCTTCTGAGAATATAGGCGGTGTTCGCCCTGCTTTATCCACCCGAATAGGGTGCGAGCGATTCTGACCCGCCCCGTGATTCCTATGCCTCGAAGACACATTCACGCCTCCTCGTCGACGCTACCGCCACTGAGGCTCCCTCCGGGAGCGATAGCAGATATAGATGCCGTGCACGACTACAATGTCGAAACCGACCCGCCGGCCATCGAGCCGGTCGAACATAGCATTCGCCTCGATTTCATGGCTGGCGGGCCGATTCGATACGATCAGCTTCTGCTGAACTCCACTTCCCGAGAGCGCGATGCAGTCGACTCCGATCCCTGGCACCGGGCAGGCCGAGCGAAACCGCTTGGGGTCCAGTACGCGGAGGGAACTTGCCAGCACCGTATCGTTGAGGAAGCACCGTACTACGAGGTCTATGACGACGAAGACGCGCTTTCAGATGCCCCAGCATTCCTCGCCCACCGCCTTCGACAGTGTCGCTCAGCGGATGCTCCGGAAGCCGCCGTCCGGTCGGAGCGCGACCGTCGAGAGACGTGGTACCGGACGCTGATTCCCAAGCTCAATCTCTGTTCGGTCCTAAAACGCTCCTCGTACGGCTCGTTAATCGACGACGGTCCCGCCAAGACGGCCGATGGCCAGACACTCCTCGAACACAACGGGTTCGTCGGAGCGGTCGTCCTCGGTTCTGATTCCGACCCCGAATCATTCGCCCAAGAGCGGAGCCTTCCCCCGCAGTACGTCGTTCATGAACGGGATCTTTCCTGCGGCCAGAGCGAAGCTGGAGCGCTTCCAAGTGAGTACGGATTCGACTTGCCCGCCCCGCTTCTCGTGGGCGAGTATGCGAGTGGGAGCCGGTATCCATTAGTTCCGTGGTCTGACGGGCTGGTCTGTACATGCCCGTTCAAGGCCGACGCACCGTGGCGAGTACTCTGCAAACACGAACTGCTCGCAGCGATCGTCCTCGGTGCCCGAGAGTCGCTCTTTCTGCCCGTGACAGACGGACTGGACGTCCCGTATCGTGCCCGCCGGTTCGTCAGTCCTGCCATGGCGAGCGTCCATACTCCTGGGCTCCCGAGCGATGAATGGCCCTAACCGGCGGTCAGGCCAACGCACAGTTGCGTTTTGCGCACCCTCTGAAATTTCTTAGTAGATGGCCGCTGAGGAGGAAGTAGACGAGATATGTCCTCGCGTCGTCGGCACCGCACACATCACCCGCACCAGCATCTGAGTCGATTCCAGCGACGCAGGTGGCGGCGGCGAGACGTTCTCGCGGCAGTCTCCTCAGCCACACTGGTATCGCTGGCGGGCTGTGCAAGTATTCTCGGGCAGCCAGATCCGGGCGGTGATCCCCCGTCTGTCAGCACCAGTGACAGGGAGGGCGGTCCCGGTGGCCCGAATTCGGGACGCACGACCGACACGGCAGAACCAGCGACGACCCCCGGTGACGGTGACCAAGATGAGACCAGCCGAGAGCCGTCAGAACGCAGCGGCGAGGTTATCGATGGTCCCGTCGACAGCCCTCTGACCAACGAGCATCCCTGGGTCGACGATCCTGCTGACGGGCTGGGATTGACTGACGTGACCCTCACTCTTGGCACGGACCGGACTCGGGATTTCCTCGGAACAGAGCCTGACGAACTCTCGATTACCGTCGCCGGCGACCAATTCATCGTCCACGGGCGAGGCCACCTCGAGTGGGACTGTGATGGATTCGCGCTCGCCCACGTCCTCGTCGACGACCGAACGGCCGAGGTGTACGTCGAAGCCGCTCCCAACGATGCGTGCCGAACCAGTGACAACGACGAGGGACGAGGGCCGTGGGTTACACCCTTCACCGTGACCGGGCGCTTCGTCGGTGGACGGCCGGACGCGCTGGAGGTTCACCTCGAAGGGCAGTACATCGAGGGGGATGGTCCGCGGGGAGGCGCGTTCGCGAGGACCGACCTGTGACCGCCAGCCTGAGGCGAGTCGACATCGAGGAACGACTCCACAAGATCACTGCTGACAGACGAAATTTAACGCCTCGAATGAGGCGAGGGAGCTGGCGATTCTGCAACGCCAGTTTCCTCGGTACCCCATGCCCACCGACGATTCACAGCCGTCCGATCACGAACCGACAGACGACCATCTACGACTCGATCTCTCTATCCACCGCCAGGCAGTCTTCGGGAGCGAGGGACTGGAGGTCGAGACGGGTGCGGTCGAGACCACGCTCACCGATCACGGCATCGAGGTCGGCCATCAGCGGTCGCCCCGACTCGATGTTCCCACGAGCGAGAGCTTCGTCGACGACCGGCCGCAAACGAGCACCGGTAGTGTGGACGCCGGTGAACAGGAGCCGCTGTTCGCCTCGTCGACCCCCGGTCAACGGACACTCGACGATTGCGACGCATCGATGGTCCCACTGTTCGGTGACCGGTCCGACCGTCAATTATCGGATACTGTCGAGGAGTAAGAGTCGATGGAGTACCAGTCCACGACGGCTCCAGCCGACCGAATTACCCCACAATCGACATTCGAATCCTCTCCGTGGGGTAACTACTGCGAAGAAGCGGACCAGTAGCCACGCATGTCCGAACGTCCCTCCCGGCCGATTCTGGAGGCGCTCCCTCCTGCGACACTCCTCGAGACGAACAACCGGCGGCTCATCCGTGGCGGCGTCACCTGTATGCACGACGTCGAGACGGTCCGAGAGTACGTGGGCTACGAGAACCGGCATCAGTGCCGGCGCTGGGTACTCCGGATGCTCGCTGATCGTGCTACGACGCTTCGGGAATCCACCCCCGATGAGGGCACATCTGAGAGCCAGACTCATAGTCTGTACTAACGAATTTCTATCAAATACCGGAGGATGATGACTGATGTCAGAACATCCACCCAGTAGTGGTGACCGTGACTTCGTGACGGTCTTCAAGACCGGCTCAGTCGACCGAGACGACTACCCCGAACTCGCTGAACACCTGCTTGAAGGGCGGACACAACTCGCCTCAGAGACCGGCTATCTGATGAAATTCGGTGATATCTCACACCGTGGCCTGACCCCGTTCGATGTGGCGTCACTCCACGACGTTCCCGCGTATCCCCTCCCGGAGGCCGCGCTGGAGTCACTCCCGGCTCACGTTCGTGCCGACCTGGAGCGCGACGGCGCTGTCCAGATGTTCGGCGTCTACAATCGGGAGCACCATCGATTCGACGAAGTCGCTCTTGCCTGGGAGGAGAAGGACTTCCTTGAGCGGATCGCCGAGCTGGTCGCCGGCGATTGCTCGCTTCACGAGGCTGTCGACTGGACTGTCGTCGAGGAGGCCGAGCGATACACTGTCGCTCAGTGGGCCGACATTCGAGGCGTCACCGAGGACGCTGTCCGCTCGAACGTCAATTCGGCTCGCGAGAAGTTGCTTGCCGAAGAAGATCGTGACTCGAATTCAGCACCACCCTAACCGGGTGTTTGATTGCTGACCCTGCCGGTGTCAGCAGGCGCGTCTCAATCTAGTAAACCGAGATCAGTCAGCCGATCCTCGATCACGGAGAGGGCCTGTTCCGCATCGTCAAGCTGTTTCCCCCCGGTGATCACCAGTTTCCCACTGCCGAAGAGCAGTGCGACAACAGACGGCTCGTCGAGCCGATAGACAAGTCCTGGAAACTGCTCGGGCTCGTACTCGATCTTCTCGAGGCCCAGCCCGATCGCGATCGCGTTCAAATTGAGCGTATGGCCGAGATCCGCGCTTGAGACGATATTTTGCACTTCTATCTTTGGAGAGTCGGTCACTTGGATACCCAAGTCACAAAGTTCGTCAAAGACTTGCTGAAGTGCTGTCGTCACGTTCTCGATGCTGTTCGCACCGGTACAGACGATTTTGCCGGACCGGAAAATGAGTGCCGCGGCTTTTGGCTCCTGTAGTCGGTAGACTAACCCAGGGAAATTGTCTGGATTATAATCACTCGCCACCAGATCGTTGGCCAACGTTTCGAGATCCAATTCCTGACCGATATCGCTGGACGCGACGACGTTCTCGATTTGAATTGATTCCGACGCGACGCTCATAGCCTCATGTAGCGTACACAGCCCGCTTAAATCGGAGGGCTTAGGAATCGGTGGATGTGCTGCTGTCGACTGTCCTCAGAGATCGCGCGGCTGGACGGTCCTTCTGTATAAACGTACAGGTATCGATTCCGAAAAATGTGTCAGTCTACCCCTAATCACGGGCAACAGACGTATATCGCCGCACAAGCTATCAGCGGCTGGAACGATGTACGACCTGACGGGATTTCAGCGCGACCTCCTGTATGTGATCGCCGGCCTTGACGAACCCCACGGCCTCGCCATCAAGGAGGAACTCGAAGACTACTACGAGAAAGAGATCCATCACGGACGACTCTACCCGAACCTCGATACGCTCGTCGAGAAGGGGTTGGTCGAGAAAGGTGAGAAAGACCGACGGACAAACGTGTATACACTCACCCGCCGCGGGCGCCGTGAAATCGAAGCCCGTCGTGAATGGGAACATCAGTACATCGATATCGCAGAGTCTGCGTCTGTGTAGGTTCCTTCATACCAGTCATCTGCTCTATGAGAAGAGTCACTTGTTTGGCGAGCGTTGTGGACTATTCGGATCCCACCATCTTGATCGCTCTATAACTAGAGTAACTGTGGCTTCAGAGAGGTTTTATCCTGTTTGATAACAGCTTGAATCAAGAACGTCCCAAGTACTTCAACAGAATCAGAAAGGCAGATATTTGTCTCAGTCAACCGCCACATTTGGTGGATGGATCCCCTCTTAAAAGTGCAGCACTATAGCCCTCCGTCTGAGACGATTGCCGTCATCGTTGCGAACGCGCTTCCACTCGTCGGCGTCGTCGCCCTCGGGTGGAATCTCGCCGCGCTCGTTTTCCTCTACTGGTTCGAACTCGGAGTTCTCTCGTTTTGGGCCCTGGTTAAAGCGCTATTTGCCGGCCGCCCCTCGGAATTCGATTCCTACCCGCTGATTGCGGGCGCGCTGGCGAGCAAGCGAACCGCGATCCCGATTCCCTTCACCGAACTCGGGATTCGACTCTCGACGCTACCCGTTCTTGCCGTTGCCGTCCCCATCCTCGCACTCGTGTGGTTCTTTGCCGGTGTTACAACTGTTGGCGTAATCGGTTCTGAAATTCCCGACTCAGACGCCTTAGTGATGGTGGTGCTCTCTGCTTTTGGTATCTTTCTCAGCGAGGGTGTCTCGACACTCGTGGATTATTTTCATCGACAAGGACACCTCGAGCACAGCGCCCAGACGGCAATTCAGGGCGTTTTCATGCGTGGAGCGGTGATCGGTGTCGGCGGACTACTCACGGCGACATTCGTGGGTCTTGCTGCAGGCTCAGTATCCTCTGACGATCCGATCACAGCTATTGATCCGACTGTCGTCGGTCTGCCGATCCTGGTCGGGATCGTACTGGTGAAGTTCGGCTTCGATCTTGGGAGCCTGTACCGAGACCGACTAGCTGCCTTTGACGAGGCGTCCTATTTCGAACTCGGATGGGCGTACGACCCACCGGCCCACGAACCGATCGAACCAGTGGATAACGTGAACGATCGAATTCGACCGACCACCCAAGGACGACTGTTCGGCGGAATCTCCACCTCAAACGTCCGACGCCATCCGGGCGTGCTAGTCGTCAGCGGATTCATCCTTCTGGTTTCGCTCCTCTTCATGCTCGGACGTGCTTGGGACATCGTTCTCGTCCTTGTCGGGGCCAGTCTCGTCGTTCCGATGGGGCTTCTCACGATCGACCACGGGTTGCGGTACGGGGGCATCGAGTACCGAGTGTCCGATAACGCGATTGTCGCATACGATCGATTGCTCCGAACCCGAGTGTGGCGAATTGAGCCGTGGGACGAAAGCAGCCTGCGTGTCGAACGTGGCCGGCTTCACGGGTGGCTCGATACGTCGACAGTCGTTATTGAGTGTGCTGATCGAGAGTTGCGACTTCCTCATCTAGGATCCTGACCCGATCCTCGACGTGTTCGACCGTCGCCCTAACGGCGCCCAACAGACGGAGGGAACGTAGTGCGATAATTCTGGCAATGAGGAGAAACCAGGGATAGATACTCCCCGACCGAACAACTATTCGGGTGAGTTGAGCTTCAGACTACGGCCAGTCAGGATCGATGTCGACGAGGTCGGCACTAATTTCCCAGAGTCGCTTTCGATTCTCTGGATTGGATGCTTCTGTCGTCGGGGACGTGATCCCTTCGCCGGTGACGTACGTGCCGGTTCGCTCCTTGAATTTCGGGGCCGTAACGAGTTTGCAGAGTCGCTGTGCGCCTTCCTGTTGTGTTGTGCCGATACCGGGGATGATGGCTGCAGCGCGGACCATCACTCGTGTCCAGAGAGGGGCGTCGCGGAAGAGGTTCGTTGAGGGAACGAAGCCGGGGTGAAAGCAGTTCGCTGTGATCTCGGTGTCCTCGAGTCGGTCGGCAAGTTCGAGTGTGAACGCGATATTGGCGAGTTTCGACCGAGCATACGCTTGGAGCGAATCGTAGCCGCTGGTGAATTGGAGATCATTGAACTCGAATGTAGCCCGATGGTGAATGTCCGAGGCGGTGACAACGACTCTGGCTGGTGCGGAGCTTCGGAGTCGATCGAGTAGTTCGTGTGTCAGAAGGTACGGAGCGAGGTGATTAACGGCGAACGTGAGTTCGACGCCGTCTTCGGTTTCTGTTCGAAGGCGAGATGAGAGCCCGGCGTTGTGGACGAGGGTGTCAATCCGGTCATATGTATCGAGGAGTTCCCCAGCAAGAGACCGAACGGTTGCCTGTGTTGCGAGGTCCGCTTGGTGAAATTGAATATCGCCGTCAAGCGCGGTCGCCTCAGCGACGAGTGTCTCACCACGCGTCTGGTCTCGTCCGATAACCGCTACGGTCGCTCCCTGTGCAGCAACTTCTGTTGCGGCGATGCGGCCGATACCGCTCGTCCCGCCACTCAGCACCACAACGCGCGGAGTGTATTTGCTGGCTGTCACGTGTCGTTACAGGTCTCAAATGGCAGGTCTGAGTCGATTTCGGTTAGGAGGATGATCGAATCACGTCGCTGTGCTACCAAAGGCGGTACTTACTTTTGTCACGGTTGAACACATCGAACAATGATAGACACACAACAGTATGAACTCTCCGCGATCGATCTCTCTGGAAGCCAGTATACTGTCGAGCAGACTGGACGCGATAAGAATTTTCGACCCGAGTACGAAGCAAGGGACGCTGCGGGTGATACGATTTTTCGCACCACGTACCAGATGTACGAGGGAAAAGATGAGTTCCCATTCGTTGATGCCGATGGTACTGAGATCGGTCTTGTGAAAGCTATCGATACCTGGGATATCGCCGGCGACTATCTCCTCACGGACAGCCACACTGACGAAGAACTCGTCATCCTTGACAATGACCTTTCGTTGCTGCAAGACACCTGGCGACTTCGCGATGTCGACGATCGGTCGCTGCTTGCTGAGATCAACTCACGTGGTGCACTCATTACCATCGCACGGAAACTCCTGCCGGCCGGCCAAGGAATCGCCCACAAGTACGATATAACCGATTCAGAAGGCAATCCAGTCGGCTCAATCGAGGGCGAATTCGCTCTGTTTGACTTCGACCAGTACGAAATTACGCTGACCGATACCAGCTCGGTCCCGACAGAGCCGGTTGTGATCGCGGCGATCGTTATCGATGCGATTCAAGGGAATTGAATTCTCCATACGCGTCTCGGTTCACGAAATGATCCCCTGGACGTAGATGTGCGCATACGCGCTTGCCCACACGATGGAAAGTAGTTCACCGACACTCGATGAAATCAGATGCACTACAGGATTCAACGAAGCCAAGCTCGCACCCATCTCGGGCAGATATGTTGGTAGATAGAGGCTGACTGCACTTCCGATAGCGATTATGACGATAAGAACGAACTTTCCTCGGTAGTTCGTCGTGATGCGCCAGCTCACTCGTAGTGATTTGAGAGGGCCGTACTGGCCGATGACGCACGCCTCGGGCGCGAACCAGAATTTGAACAGGAGAAAAAGAAACGGCACGGCGAACACGATTCCGCCGACCGCTGCAGCGACGGGGAAACTGACCATCTCCACCGGCGTGACCGGGAGCACGCCGACCAGGAGGAAGAGTGGAAGCGACACGAAGAACGGAATCGTCATCACCGAAAACACGATGAGGAGGATAACGCCGACTAATGCCGGTGTCCGGGCGATGCTTCGACGCATTCCCTCGCGTATCGTGACGGGCTCACCGGTCAGTTCCCCGGCAACGATCGTTCCGACGTAGGCGCGGATCGAGATGATGAACGCGAACGCCGTCACGGCCTCGGCCACGCCGATTGCGGGCATCGGAAGCAGGGCGATGCTGTCCGTCTCGAGAAGGCGGTTGGCGAGAATAATCACGCCGGCGAAGGCGAGGATCGACGGGTAGGAGCGAAACAAGCGAACCGACCATACGAGCGCATCGAGGACGGTCCGATTGGTGGTAGTCGTCTCGATGTTGCGGCATTCGAGGCAGCCACAGCCGTCGACATCTTCTCGAGCTTTGATCGTCGGTGCCACGTCACAGGTGATTGCGTCGTCGCCGGTAGAAGTACTTCGGATCGGTGAGTCGGTGTGTTCGCTCATTCGGCAGTGACGAATTGAGAGATGGATTCGCCGGCTGCAAGCAGGATTGCTGGGGGACCGAGTAACGAGGCGAAGGATTTGAACGCACGTTTGAGACTCGGTCGGTCGTCCTCGGTGCCGAGGAAGAGCAGCGTCGGGTCTTCTGAGACGACGTAGACACTCATCTCACGTCCTTTCTCCGAATAGCAGGTGTCGGTGACTTCGATCACGCCCGCCGATTCGAGGTTCGTTAGGTGATAGTGAACGTTTTGAACGCTCTGGTCGAGCTGCTCGGCGATCCGTGCCGGCGTCGCCGGCATCTCGTTGAGCAGCCGGAAGATCTCGTAGGCGGTTTCGGAGGACAACGCTTCGATCACGTCTCGTGTCGCGTCGTCGTCGAGACTCAGGACGGCGGGGTTATCACTTCGTTCGACGGCGGCGTTCGTTTGTGTCGGAAGGAGTCGTGACATGGTTGCTGTTGAATACTGTGGCGCGAGTAGTCGAGAGCTATCCTGATCAGGGGCCGTTCGATACCATCGTACGTAGTTGTTGGTGCGTGGTCATACCGACTCCGTGGAGACGGGTGAGGCATCGATCAGTCGCAGGTAGTACGCCGTGTACACCGTATAGAAGTACGCGAAGCCAACCGCCGACAGGACGATTCCGATCGGGAGTAGGACGGCGACCGGAATGCCGGGATCGATCGGTAAAACGTCAGCAGGCCCGGCGTCCGTCAACGTCAACTGGAGCAGGTACTCGGGGATGAAAAAGGCGTTCAACAGGATGACCCACACCAGTGAGAACCCGGCGACGCTTTTGAGGTTCGAGCGGACGAGTGCAACACTTCTCCGGAACGAATCAGTAACGCTCTGGTCTTCGATGACGATTGCGACGTCGTAAAATTGCACGAACATAATGACGACGAGGATGGACAACAGCCAGACGAGCAGCGAACCGACGCCTGCGGCGAAGGCGGCCATCTCGTGAATCGCAGCGAGTGCCATCGATCCGATTCCGAGGACGAATCCGACGAGTCCGAGTCCAATGGCAGTTCCCAGAACGAGAAACACGAACACCACAGTTCCGAGTAGCAGTCGGAGGTAATGTGTCCGTGCTGCAGTAAGGAATTGTGTGACCGATGTGTCTGTTCCTTCGATCGCAGCTCGGGCGGTTTCGATGAAGCCACCGAGAACGAATGGGAAGACGATCAACCACGCGAGCGATGCACCTGCGGAAACCAACGGCGAATCGATCAGGTGCTCGACGTTCTGGAGTTGGCTTCCGCCCCCGACGAGGAGGCCGGCGACGAACAGGATCGGATTCGCTCGGAGGGCAGCGTATCCGTCTTTGAATGCGGAGACCAGTACCATCGTGTCTACGACTTACTGTTGTAACCTATTAGACCGAATGGAGTATCAAAACCAGATTTAAGCAATAATAGGGCCTGTATCCGCCATTTCCAGAAGTGGGCGATTTATCAGTCCACCAGTGCCGCTGTGAGCGCTCGGAGTTGTCCCCATCCGTTCGCACGGAGTGCTGCAGGCACCCGTCGGCGTGCCCCATCGAGCGCCGTCCTCAGAGCGATCGAAGCGTTTTCGAAGATGCCAGTCCCGTGTCCGACGAGAATCCGGCGCGGAGTGAGGTCATCGAACACGGCTCGGGGAGGAACGAATCGACACAAGAGGTACATACCGAGTTGCTCCTCACCGACTGTGAACAACGGTGCAGTTCCGAGTACGTCGGGAACGTAGAGTGTCTCATCGGATTCACGATATGCAACCGCTTCGGACCACCCCGGAAACGGACGGCAACGACGCAACTCGAATCCGGAGGTACCGACCGTATCCGTCTCTAGGTCGATTGGAGCATCGAGTTTGGATACTGCGCGGGAAAGCCACGAGGGGCAGTACACCGGGACACCATAACGTGTCGCGAAACGCTCCGCATCACGGACGTGGTAGTTCGAACAGACGAGAACGCCGCGCACGTCACCAAGTGCCGAGAGTTCCTCGTCGATCCCAGGTGCATCGAGCGGGTCGATGACCCACACGCCCTCGTCTGTGCCGACGACGGCGTGACTCGTCCGGTGACCGGTTTCGTTCGGGTGTGCGAACCAGCTGATCCCGCCGTCCCACCGATCGACTACTTCGTACTTCGAAGGGGGATGCCGGTCGTAAATTGGCATCGTCAGCTCTCGGGGAAGACCGTATCCGGATCCCGAGTATCGAACGGGCCGACTTGTTTACCCGTCGTCGCGTAGCGGTACAGCGCCGTCCGAACGATCGCAGAGGCCGTCTGCGAACCCACGATTGCCGCGACGACGATTCCACCACCACCGACGAGCGCCCCCACAGCGACCACGCCATCGAGAACGAAGTATCCAGCCGCCCCCAACGCGATACCTGGCAGCGCAACGATCAGGAAGACGAAACTCACGCCGAGCGTGGCGGAGACGCTTTCGCCCCACGTGTCCCGGAAGAGTGACCCACTCCGACGGAGCTGGCGACGCAGACTCCGTCGCTCGTCGAGGACGATGACCGGCACGATGAAGAACGTCAGGAGCGCCCACGCGAGATCGAAGATCGCCCGCGTCAGGCTCCCAACCACGCCGAACTTCTCGTCGAGGATGTACAAGACCGTGCCGAGCGTCGCGGCGACGGCTGCCCATATGGCGATCTGTCGACGAGCGTGCCACGCCGCAGCGAGTCCATCCCGAACGGATGTAGAGTTCCCCTCGAACAGTTGCGCCGCGCAGTGCACCACCGCGGCGTTGAAAAACGTCGCCACGCTCGACGAGATCGCAATCGCACAGAACAACACGCTGTACTTGTAGAGATCGTTGGTGAGCAGCGATTCAACGAGTCCCTGCTGGAAGATAATCGCTCCGAGGACGGCGAAGGCACTCCCGACTGTGAGGAGGCTTAACGCCGGAAGGATCAGGAGCGTCGGTCGCTGGGTGAAGATGCGTAGACTGTCATAGGTGATGTCGAATCCACGTCGGTATTTGGAGGTCATCCTGAACGGTCTCCGTTTGACTGGTCACGAACAGATCGGGCGTCTTGGCGTGTCGAACGTGCTGCGACACCGTCAATCGCTCCGAGGGCAACATGTCCCGTGAGCGGAGTCCGGTTGTTCAGTCGTGTGATGGAGGGCATACTGTGTTAATTCGGCTGATGTACGTAAAAACCTGGGAGGATTAAAACTGCATCTGAACGACCGACTCGTTCCTCGTCGAGTGGGGTTTCGTCCTACTACGCTATGATTTTAGTGCGTGTTGCGGGAAGACGCAGATATGCTTGCCCTCCAAACTACGCCGATCTCCCTTAGTGCTGCGATTGCTGCTCTCGCGGGGTTTGCGCTCATCGGGGGTTTCCTCGGCGCGATCGGTAGCGTTGTTGTTCGGCGGCTCAGAAACCCCGTTGGAAAGTATCGGTTGCTGTATGCAGCTGTTCTCTTCCCGTACACACTGCTCGCGTATGCTGTGTTCGCCCTGACCGGATTCGGTACGGCCCTCCTCACAACCCTGCCCGCCGTTCCGGAGCTTGTGACTCGGGTTCTCGCTGATTTCGTCACATTCCTCGCAGCCGGCTGTGTCTGGATTATCTCGTATCTTCCGACGGTACGGGGAATCCGCGACGTGCGTGACGTCGATCTCGCCACCAGTACGTCGATCCGCAAGATGGCACGGTATGTCATCGGGGTAAGTGCTCTTCTCACCGTGGTGTTGGTACCACTGCAGGTGGTCTCGATCGAGTCGTCACCGCTCGCCCTCGCTGTCGGACTCGCAGCACTCGTGGTCGGGATGCTGTACGCGGCACCCTGGCTCATCTCAGTCCTTCGTTCGACATCGAGGCCGACTGGAGACACTGCTGATCGAGTGGAGAGACTTTGTGATCGCGCAGGTCTCAGCGTTCGAGACGTGCGGATCCTCGATACCGAGAACGAGGAAACGGCGGATTCGCTTGTCCGTGGTCCGCCGACCTACCGGCGTCTCTTCGTTACGAGCACGTTTCTCGACGCCTTCGACGACGATACCGCCACCGCGTTGCTGGCGGTCGAGGCCGGAAAGCTCCGGATCCACGTCTTCGAGGTCAGGGTCGTGTCGGTGCTCGTGGGTGGTATCGCACTCATCGCGTCCGTCATCGGGACTGGTCCACAGTGGCCGTTACTCGGGGTCGCACTGGCATCGGTTCTCGTGGGTTTTTCACTCTCCCAACGGCGGATTCGCGCGGCTGACGAGTACGCTGCCGAACAGGTCGGGCGGGCGACCGTCGCCGATGCGCTCACCGAGTACGCCGAGGTACACGCCCTCGAACCGACACGACGACGGATTCCGAATCCCCTCTCGATCAGGGTCGCGCTCGGAGATCGAATCGATCGGCTTCGATCGTCAAGCGATTCGTGAATTATCTCGAATCGCGCCAGTACTGTCTAAAACCAGCTTTTTAGCCTGAGATACACTTTTGATGTGAACGATCGAGTACTGGATATGCCCTCCCACCAAGAGTCCGTCGAACACCCGTCTCGCGGTCGATTATACGAGAGAGCACGCGTATGTAGCCCTCGTTCCTGACCACTACGGAGCAGCTATGCCAGCCCCTCACCCACCGCTGTCGGGGACCGATCAGCGAGATTCACTGCCTCCAACTCGAAGAACTAGTCCTCGGACCCGGTCGGACGCCGCGCCGGCGTGTGGTTCATCGTGAACCTTTCGTCCGAGATCTCAGATGCGTTGGAAACGAGACGCGGACGACGAGTTCGTGCGGTTTTCGCTGGGCTCGGGATCACCGTCGGTGCGTTACTCGCCGGGTTAATCGGCGTCATTTCGATGGGGGGTCTCGTGTCGGTGTTTGGCCTCGGGGAGTCACCCATCGTTCGCGTTCTCCAGGGGAACTATATCCAGGTCGGATTCGCTGGCTTCGCCGTTGCGTACCTGTTCTGGCAGCGCGAGTGGGACCGGTACGTTAAGATCCGACGGCCGACGCTCGAAGATGCCGGCTGGATCGTGGGACTGCCCCTCCTCTTCGCGGCCCAAGGATTCGTCCTCCCCCCGGTGTTGGCTGCGGTCGGACTCCCACATCCACAGCCAGGGACCGGGATGGAAGAACTTGCGTTAGAGACGCGGCCCTTGCTCTGGCCGGTCGCATTCATCGGGATGTATCTGTTTGCTGCACCGGCTGAGGAACTCGTCTATCGCGGAATCGTTCAAGGTCGGCTTCGCGCTACCTTCGATACGTTCGGTGTTGTGATCCTCGGTGGGCTGTTGTTCGGTGTGATGCATTTCCTCGTCGGACTGATGACTCAGGGTGTAAGCTTCGGTGGCAGCCTCTACTGGGGAATTGATACGGTGGTGCCTGGATTAGCTTGGGGATACGCGTACGAACGCACGGAGAATCTCTTGGTGCCCGCAGTCACACACGCGATGGTTTGGACCATTGCACTCCACGAAATCGTACTTCACGTCCTTACGGTGTAGTATATGACAGCGCTCCCGAAATTCGAGGTGTAACAGGTTATCTGATCACAGAGACACCTCGAGAGATGCCAGCGGGATCGGTCGCATCCGATTGCTGAAATTGTGAGCTAACAGCGTGACTCAAGTGCTCATTCAGCCGGTATCTCTGTCTCGCCCTCTCGCGATCGAGCGCGTCGATAACTCTGAATAAATGCGTATACCAGTCCGACGAATGCACCGATACCGAACACGGCGGGACCGACGCTCATCGAGATCTCGGTTGCTGACGACGAGAAGGCGAACAGGAAGGTGAACGTGTCGGGCGTCCCGATCATCAGAGAGTCGATGCCGAGCGGGTCGAGGACGAGCGGGCCGACCACTGCCAACACGAGAAACACGCCGACGACAGCGACGGCCGCGCCGGCGAGTGCGTCCCAGACGACAGCCGTCACTGACACCGCCCCCCGGCGATCGCTTGCGTGGCCGAGAATCCGGACGCCATCAGCGTGGTCTTCCAGACGGACGTCCGCAGGGAAGGCAAGCAACGTCAGCGTCATCCAGAGGTCAGCAATCGCCCCCGCGGCGTTCGCGGCCAGGGGAACGATAAGCCAACCCCACTCGAAGGTCAGCATCAATGGGACGCCGACGACGGTCATCACGACCAACGGGGTCAGGAGGACGACGATGAACTGGTTTCGGGAGAATTCGTGGTCGGTGGTGGCGTACGCATACGGCAAGATGAAGTGTGCAATGCCGACGCCGTACTTCGCTTTGCCACCGTAGTATCGAATAGCGAGGCCGTGCAGCAGTTCGTGGGGGACGAGGATCACAGTCGCAAGAAACAGGAGAACGAGGACATCCAGCGCGTTGGTCCACCAGTCGACGCCGGCCGGTGCAAACTGGTACGACGCCGGATGGCCTGCGACTATCTGGAACAGGCCGCCCAGTAGTCCGATGGCGACGAGAAATCCGAGCGTGCTGAGCGCGGTCATCTGGATGGTGAGACCGCGCGTTAGTTCGAGATCCGCGAGGACTGTCTCTCGATCGTCGGTTCCGGCTGAGGTCACAATTATACATCTAGTAGACAACTCTTAACCACTTGGACGGGAGGGGCGTACGTCGTGAATCAACGTTGGCCTCCGGATTGATTCGTATTATGGGGACTGCGTAAGTCGATCATCACAAAGGAACGTTGATACGGAAACAGTAGTATGGACACGTATGCCGATATCTGATGATGAGTGGGATAATGGTTCCACGGCAGATAGTGCAGACACAGCAGCGACGACCCCGGTTGGGGACTACGAAGACGAGAAGGAGCTGATCGTCGCGTTCCTCTCCGAAAACGTCGATAATGCGTATACGCGAAGCGAGATCATCCGTGGCGTCGACTTCGGCAACGACGCACGCCCGGAATCGATCCGGGAGGTTCTCACCGAAATCCAGGACGAATTAGTCGATCTCGCCGGCGACGTCGTTGCGAGCGGAATGCTGGTCGATGACGTCGACGAAGCGCTCGATGAACTCGTTACGGAGGGAATGGTTGCCGAAAAGGAGGTCGAGACGGGGGAGGGAACGACGACCTACTACCGGCTCAATACCGGCGAAGCTCGGGAGTGAGACATCTTTGAACAACCGATCGTTTGTGTGAACTACCCCACACAAGCTCACCACGTTTGCGGGTCGTTCCTTTCGGGAGGGGCTTCCTGTTTCAACGACTGACTAAGTGAGCCGGAGTAGCCGCGTTAATGACGGGACGCTCCTCCACAAGAGTGAGGTGGATGGGCCCGGCTATCCCAGTATGGTCCTCACGCGTCGGTCCCTCCTCCAATCAACTGGTGTCGTCTCCCTGATGGCACTTGCGGGGTGTGCCACGACGGACGTGTTCGGTGACGACGATACGACCACCGAATACACGCTCGATATCGACTCGATCGATGTGTCGCCGACTGCATATGCGTTGTACGATCCGGACGAGGACGCCCTGTTCGGCGACCCTGCACGGACTGCTCTCGAAGCGATCCTACCGGATGGCCGTCACACGACGCACGGGTACAAACCCCTCCCGGACGATGCATACGTCCGACACCAGGACGCCTACTTCCAGACGAAACACGTCGTCACCGGACGAGACCGACTCGCTCGTTCACTCGTTCGCGTTGAGCGCGTGCCGGAGGAGGACGTTTCCGACGATACGATCCTGATCGACACGCTTGAACGGCCGAGTGCACGGGTACTCAAGATTCTCCATTCGTATACGCAGTCGGACGGGAGAGGCAGTGCCGCAGAGCTACTCTACGGTGACAGCTACGTGCTCCGTCGGCCGGCGGAACGAGACAGTCAGCTCGGAACGGGAACCCTCGACGGTCGGGTCGTAACGATGACCGAGAACGGTACCTGGGCGTACCGGATTGCGATCACAACCGAGCGTATAGTCGAGACTGCCTACACCGTATTCTCGGTACAGGTCGCCAGTTCCCGCCAAGCGTTCAGAGATGTCGTCTTTGGCTCCCGGATCGACGCGGAACTCGCCTCGGATGATCTCCCTGCGGACGTAGTGGACCTCCTCGAACAGACGATCGACCGTCGATCGACTGAAGAGACAGCACCGCTCACCGATTCCTTTGTGACACTCCTCGAGGCGCTACATCTCCGTACAGTCAATACCGGTGTGAACGGGAAGTTACTGTGGTACGATGGGAGCCTCTATCGATACGGTCTCTACGTGAACGACCCCCCGTGAAAGCCCGTTTTGCTACCGTCACAGACACAAGATACAGACCACCACGTCTCCCAGTAGGATCTATGAAAAAGACCACTTCAGATCGAGACTCCGACGACGAGGAGGATGAGCAAATAAACCGCCGTCTCGACCGTATCGTCGATTTTCTGGCAACCTACCTTCCGTAACGCCCGTGATCGATTCGACAAGATATAATCAGTTGAACTGAGTTGGACAACCCGATGCGTTGGTCCCCGCTTGCCCGCAAGGAAGCCCGAACAGTCGCGACATCGAAGGGTGTCTGGCTCCTCGCCATCCTCCTCGTTCCGTGGGCCTACCGTCCGAGTTACGTCGGCTGGGATGGCCTTGGAGCGAACATCACGGCCGGATACGTGCAACTTGCCGGAACGGCACTGCTTCCGCTCGGTGTGTTGCTGTTGAGCTATCAGTCGATCGTTGGCGAACGGACCTCAGGAAGTGTCAAGTTCGTCCTCGGACTCCCGCTCACGCGAACGGAGGTCCTCCTCGGGAAGGTCGTCGGCCGGACCGCCGGTATTGCTGGGCCCGTTTCCCTCTCGTTTCTCGTCCTGGCCGGCATCGGACTGGTCGATCACGGCGTGTTCGATCCGCTCCCGTTTCTCGGGGTCGTCCTCGTGACGCTCGTCTACGTCTGCGTGCTCGTCTCGATCGCCGTGGCAATCTCTGCGGTCGCCAAGCGAACGGTCACAGCCGCTGGTGCTGTGTTCGGTGCGGTGTTCCTGCCGTTTATCGTGTTCTGGTCACAGATCGCGACGGCGATCTTCTCGCAACTGACGGGGACGCCCGTCAATCCGTTCGATCCTCCGCCGTCGGGACCGCTCTTCTTCCTACACCGGCTCTCTCCCGGCGGGGCATACCACGTCGTCTCGAACTGGGTGCTCGGCGTGGGCAACTCCGCAAGCACGTACAGTACCGTCCTCACGGAACTCCAGCCACAGGTGTCGACGAACGCGTTGGTCGTCGAAGCGACGTTCCAGCCGGGAACGGTTCCGGGCTACCTCCACGAGTCCGTCGGCGTTCTCGTTCTCCTCGCGTGGCTAGTCGTCCCGCTCGGACTCGCTCGGTTCGCCTTCTCGCGGGGGGATCTCGTATGACCGAGGCCGTCATCGAAACCGACGGACTCACGAAGCGATACGGATCGACAGTCGCGGTGGATGATCTCGACCTCACTGTCAGCCACGACGAGATCTACGGCTTTCTCGGCCCCAACGGCGCCGGAAAGTCGACGACGATCGGGATGCTCATGGATTACGTCCGTCCCACGGCGGGCCGCGTTCGTGTCCTCGACGGTGACCCGCAAGCCGACGTCGTCGAGGTACACGACCGACTGGGAATTCTCCCCGACCGGTACAGTCTCTACGACGGTCACACCGCACGACAACATCTTGCGCTCGTCATCGACACGAAGCGGGCGAATGACTCTCCCGAGAAACTGTTGGCTCGTGTCGGACTCAGTGACGCGATCGACCAGGACGTCGCGACGTTTTCACAGGGGATGGAGCAACGGTTGGCGCTCGCGATGGCGCTCGCCGACGAACCGGACCTGCTCGTCCTCGACGAACCGTTCACGGGACTCGACCCACACGGGGTAAGAACCGTCCGCGAGATCGTTCACGAGGAGAACGACCGCGGGGCCGCCGTCTTCTTCTCCAGCCACGTCCTCGGGCAGGTAGAACTTGTCTGTGACCGGGTCGGAATCCTCCACCGTGGGCGGCTCGTCGCGCAAGGTACCGTCGACGAACTCCGGACCCGGGCTGACGTTGAGGGAGACGCCTCGGTCGAGGAAATATTCGTCTCGATAACCGACGAGGCAACCCCTGCCGACGAACGAACCGCGGAGGGAGATCGATGAGGCGACGTGCCTTGCTCGCCGCTGCCGGCGCCTCGATGGCGAGCCTCGCAGGCTGTCTTGGTGCGTCGGAGTACACGATTACGGACGTCGAGGTGACGTCATCGGCACCGTTCGAGTTCGACGTGACGATCACGGAACCCGATGCCGTGATCGAACACCCAGCGCTGCTCGAATTCGAGCTAACAAACCGGGGGGATCGACCGCTCCGTGTGCGGAACACGGGCGTGTGGCCGTTCGGCCTCCTGAAACTCGTTCCCTCGCTCGACACCGAGGGTCCAGCGGGAGCGCTGCTCTGGACGGAGCAGTACGAAGCCAGTGAGCACGTCGACATCGAGAGTCGGCGGAACTACGGTACCGATTCGACGTCGCTCGTCCAGGCGCTCGAATCTGGAGAGAGGGTTAGCGAAACGTACGAACTGCACGGTGACGGCATTCGTGAGGCGGACACCGCATACGTTCGTGGCGAGTTCGAATCGCCGATATTCGAGTACACGAGGAACGACACCGACGAATGGCGGTCCTTTTCACCCGAGATAGCGGTGACAATCGTGACCAAACGGCTGTTGTGAGGTCGGAGGTTTCGACCGACGGTGCGTACGGCGCGACCGTTCAGTATCTGTAGTGTCCGAGGTAGGCCGACGATGGTCAGTAGATCTGAAAATGCTTGAGGAGACAATCACCTACTTACACGTGGCGAGGGAGGTACGCTCGATGCCCTCCACACTCACCCGAGTTCTGTTTCGTAAGCCCTCTGGCCGCCCCCATGCAGTAGTCATGTTATCCGGGTCACTCCTCTTCTTGGGCCTCTACGTGTACGCTGGCGTTTTGGGCGACTCTTCCTCGAGTAGTTGGCTCGTTGTTATGGCGGTTGGGACCGGTCTGTCTGGCATCGCCGAGTCTCTTCCGACTGATCGACGACGGACAGCCGGCATCGTCCGCGTAACGGCGATACTCGTCTTGATTGGTCTTCTCGCCACTATCGTCTTCGTCCCCGAGTTTATTGTCGGAGAACGGTAGAATTTCACTAAAAATCGAGACCGCTATAGGACGATTTATACGGTCATGATCTCACGTTCATTTCTCTTGCTCTGTTGGGGTGATCAGAAAGTGATATGTTCTGACCTGCTTGCGATCAATGCAAACGGCCGAAGTACCAGTCGCCGTCGTACTGAACGAGTAACACGACGCGATGGTCACGTACGGAGAGTCGTTCGCGGAGATCGCTGAACGGTTCCGAATACGGTTTACACTCGTTGTACGTTCCATCGATCGCTTGGGCCACGATATCCTGTTGTTGGGTCGTAAGGGAGTCGAGAACGACGCCGCGGTTGTCGCCGATATGTTCTTTGAACTCGTCCGGCGAAGTAGCAACGAGTTCAGTCGAGACGGTTGTACTCGTGATCACGACCATCTGTTGCTCCTCGAAGGTCAATCGAAGCAACGTCTCATCCCATTCCAGATAATGTGTGGCACCATCCGGGATAAACACGGACTGAGCCCGTACATCGGTGTGTTCGTATGCAAACACGACCGAGAACGACGTGTAATGTGGTGCGTGAAGGAGCCCCGGATTCTCTATCGCACTGCGGAGCGACTCGCGATCGTGAGCAGGTAATTCCGTAAACGAACGGACTGTCGCACCATCCGAGAGCGCGGATTCATCGACATCGATCTCGACCGAGTATTCGTAACCGGTCGTCTGTGTTCCGTCGTGATCGGTCGTTTCGATACGGTAGTAGCGCGCTTCAGGTCCCGTAACGACGAAGTCCGTCTGTGGATCTGGGGAGTAGTATCCCCGGGAAGTAGATTCACCAGTATTCGCATCAAGTGCGTCGGTAACGGCGACCTGCGTAGCGTGAGGCAACCCGTCGAGTGGTGTGCTAAACTCGTTGGAGATGCCGGTCGCCGTTGCTCCATCCAGTGAAAAGCTACCCTCATTCGAGTTCGAACAGGAGTCCGATCGTGAGAACGGCGTGAGACATCCAGCGGTGGCTGTAATGCCGATACCTCCGATCATCTGAAGCGCTTGCCGTCGAGTGCTATCGTTTGGAGGGTATTTCATATCAAGCGGTAGGCCGCTCCATTGATATATACAGGGATGAACGTTCCCTCGTTTCGCTCGTGACTGGGATTCGATTCACAGTCTTCAACGAATGGCTGTTTCATACTGTGTTATGTCTGAAGAATAGATTTCAACGGAGCTTGTACAGTGATAGCAGAGACGAAATCGTACCCAGTGCCCGAGGCGAACACAGGGATTCAGCCGGACTGACGACGCCGTGATCATCGTCCCGGGAACGGCCTCCGCAGCAGGCGTGAGTACGAGCGCTGCCAGTTGTGTAAGAGTCAGTGCTACGACTGACGGCGTGTTGGAGCCTGATGAAAACGACCTGCCGGCGATGGTAACTCTCGTGACCACAAACGTCTCATAGTGCCAATACGAAACCTAACTATGGTACCTGTCGAGCGAGAATTGGGCTCTTAAGTGTCAGCGACCACTAATTTCCTCCTCGCAATGTTGGGGTTCGTACTGGCGTTGTATCCGCTAGTCTCGCTCGGGAATGCAGTACTCGGGGCGCCGGTTTCGGCTACAGCAGTCAATGTGGTCACTGGTGTGTTGGCGATCGGCGGGCGTATCCTATCGTTTCGGGGACTGGTCACTCGGTCAACTCGGTGAATACGTGTTCGTTCTTTTTGCCTCTGCGCTAGGGAGGGGGTTATCGGGATGCTGTTGATACTCGTATCAGGGCTGACGTTCTCGGGAAGTAATCCGGTTCCACGAGCAGTACTCTGGGTCACGGCCTCTCTGACGGCCTATATTGTTGTGTACCGAACTGAACTATTGATTATTCGATAACACTCGAAGGACTGAGAATCCGCCGATTCAGACGGCAGAGTTTAGAACGCCCTCACCAACTCAAAGAACGCGAATACGATAGCGACGGCCCCAGCCAGAAGTCCAATTGTTCCCAACAGTTGATTTCGCGGTACAACAGTAGTTTGAGATACGACCAATAACGCAAGCAGCATAACGAGAACGGCTAGTAGTCGATCGGTGCGGTCAGACATACAACCATGTTGTATCTGATTGATGAGAGTTATTCGGTTCTTCGCCTATAGTGCCGATTCGGCCAGATGCGTTCGTATTCGTTCTTGCTTTAACGAGTGCTATCGACCGTCAGCCGTTTCGCGGCTTGCCGCTCTGAAAGACCAGGTATCTCCTCTGGCGTATTGACCGTTAAACACATATCGGCGCTATCCAAATACGACATATGAGTATTCTGTGGCAAGCCGGATACGCCACAGCTGTAATCCTGGGTATTGCCTACATCTTACTTTCTAGGAGAATTCACCGCTTCGGATTTGAGTTCCTTCGGCGTTCATCGTCCAACCAATCTGGGGAGTCCAGTATCCCCATCTGGCTTTATCGAGGATTAGGTGTGGTATTTCTATTTATTGGCATCACAGGAGTCCTCTAAGAGACAGATCGCCTGTACTTGACGAATTTCCAAGGAAGTTTCCCGAGATGCTCGACGACCGGTCGGCGTCTAACTGACTGCAGATACGCATTGTAGATTCTACTCTACCTGACAGAGAGTTAATGACACCGCGCAATAGACGGGGAGCCATGTCCGATCTGGTCCCGTTCCTCCTCGTTGGCGCTGTTGCTATCCAAATTCCAATCGGGATCGTGATGTATTTCGACGCGAAACGACTCGATCTCAAGGACCCAGAAGTGTACTGGTTGGGGGTCGTAATACCCGCCGCAGGATTCGTCGTGATACTCTACTATTTCGCAGAGCGGAGAAATCTCCCTAAGAAAACAGAAGAGGACCCGTCGAAAAACGCCAGTCGATAGATACGGAGATAGTTGGATTCAGGGTATACACCTCGTTTCGCTCACGTTCGCTCAACGGCGAAAAGCCGCTCGTTGTTCGCCGCGTAGACGAACCCGTCTCCCACGGCGACCGATCCGACGGTACTGTTCGTCTCGACCGTCCACTTCCTCTCTCCGGTGAGCGAGAACGCGTACAGAGTATTGTCGTTCGAACCAGCGTAGACGGTTCCGTCGTCGACTACCGGTTCGTACACGCTCCGGTTATCGGCGGTGAACGACCACCGCTCGGACCCGTCCTGCCGGCTTCGGGCGACCAGACGCCCGTTGTCACGGCCGTTACAGCCGAGGTAGATCGCGTCCGTGCCGACTACGGGACGCGTCCCGCGCTTCAGTGACGGCGTCTCGACGTTCCACTGAATGTTTCCGTCTTCGATATCCAGCGCGAGCAATCGTCCCTCGCGACCCGGGACTGGCGCAGTGGCCACGTACACGGTTCCGTCGGCGATCGTCGGGCTCCGGGTCTCGGTGTCGGTATGATGTGTCCACCGTTGCTCGCCGTCGGTGTCGAACGCGGTGACGACGCCGTCGACTCGGTTCGTGAAGACGACGACATCCTTCGTGGCTGCCGGTCTGGTGAGGTGTTCGCCACCCGTCGACACGCGCCAGTCTATCTCTCCCCCGTCGGCGTCGATAGCCAACAGGTCGTCACTATTCGCGTATACCCGTCCCCCGTTGACGGTCACGCCCGACCTGAGCGGGGAGTCGATAGACCACGATTGCTCGCCGTCCGATCGACGGAGGGCACGGAGTCCGTCGCACGCCGAGACGTAGATCCGACGCTCGTCGACGGCGAGTTCGCTGCGGAGACAGAGGTGTTCATCGAATTCGTCTTCCTCGTAGGCGACCGTCCACTGGTCGCTTCCGTCGGTCGGCGACAACGCATAGAGCGTCAGTCGATCGAGGATGTAGATCGTTTCGTCGTCGAGGAGTGGCGTCCCACGGATCCGTCGCTGCCACTGAACTCGATCGCTCGTCGGACCTGACTGGCCGATACAGCCGGCACTGAAGCCGCCGAGGAGGGCACCGATGGATTGGAGCGCAGTTCTGCGGGAGACCATACCTCGTTGAGGTAGTGGTCAAAAAAGTACTTTCTTCCTTGTGCTGATACCCCTTGGGGGAGCAACCTTACAGTTCCTCTCAGTTCTCCCTCCGTTGTAACCCCAGTACCTGCAACGTCATCGTCGCCACCGTACCACTACGAATTGTCGTGAGCGATCGCATTCGGTCACTCCAGAACACCGCAATTGCCTCACGAGTGTTCGGCCACAGCAACCGCCCAAGCTATACAAATACCGCTTCAAAAACCAAATAACGATGGGCGTCTCTATCTCTCACCCTGTCGACTCGTCGGCGGACGAATCGTTGACGGACCGGATAGAACGGGGTTCGTTTCTGTTGGGTCTGCTCGGTGTCCTGGGTTTTCTCGAGTATCTGCAGTTCGTCCACGAGGCCTTCGAACTCACCCAGTTGTTCTACCTCTTCTTTTTGCTCTTCCTCGTGCCGCCCGGTCTCGTCGTACTGAGTGGGCTCCGAGATAGTGTTCGCTCCCTGTCCCACCGTCTGACCGGAGAACGGACCGAGACGGAGTCATATTACGCTGACGACGATCCGCGCCACTGGATCGAGATGGCATACGAACCGGGGGCTCTCAAGAAACTCCAGATCCTGCTGATCCTCGTCCATCCGAACATCGCGGTTCGAGGTATCTTCCAAGTAGCGGGGGCTATCGTGGCGCTCGTCAGGCACGCTGGCCGGCTTCCTCACCCCGAAACGTACGAATCCACTGTCGAGTATCGGCTCCCGTTCGATGGGGAGTGGACCGTCGTCAACGGGAGTCCGGACAAGCGGTACTCCCACTCGTGGTTCCCGGTTCGACAGCGGTACGCCCACGATTTCGTCATCACGGATAACGACGGACGGACACACGACGGCAGCGGCGGGCTCGACTCGTTTTACTGCTTTGACGAACCGATCCTCGCTCCGGCTGCCGGCACAGTCGTTCGTGCAAAAGACGGCCACCGTGACCACCATCGCACGACTGGCTGGATCGATCCTCTCCAGTACCGACTGGCAGGCAACTACGTCGTCATCGAGCACGCTGATGGCGCGTACAGCTTTCTCGCTCATCTCAAGAAGGGAAGCGTCTGCGTCACCCCCGGAGAACACGTCGAGCAAGGACAAGAAATCGGCCGCTGTGGCCATTCGGGAAATTCGAGTGAACCGCACCTTCACTTTCACGTTCAGGATCACAAGATACCATACGTTGGAGCGGGGCTCCCAGTCCAGTTCGTCGCCGCGACGGATCATCCCGAACTGGCCCGAAACGAGCGGGCGAAGACGTATGTCCACTGTGGACAGATCGTGACGTCCAACCTACCACCGGACGTGTGAACACGAACGGCTGGATAGCGATACGGGGGCTACTGTCGGGGGACTGCATCGAGCAGAACCGAACCTCGACGCGACGGTCGAAACAACTACCGGACCGGGAGGACGAGCCCGTCGTATGAACCCGTACGTGGTGCTCGGGACGGCAATTCTCGCGGAGGTCATCGGGACGACGTCGCTCAAACTCTCGCAGGGATTCTCACGCCCGCTGCCGAGTCTGGGCGTCCTCGTCGGGTACGGTGCCGCGTTTTACTTCCTCTCGCTTGCGCTGGAGGATCTGCCGGTCGGTGTCGTCTACGGAACGTGGGCCGCACTCGGGATCGTCGCCATCGCGGCTATCGGCGTCGTCGCCTTCGACGAGCCGGTCGATCTCGCAGGAGTCGTGGGTATCGGTCTCATCATCTCCGGTGTGTACTGCCTCAACGTCGTCTCCGGGATGTCCACTCACTGAACGGTCCCGTCTCACTCGCCCACGTTCTGGAGCAGATCGGTACCACGGAAGGAGGAAAGACTAGCTCTGTTACGATCATCAGTGAGTTACAGGTCTGACCGGTCGCTAACTCGGATGCAGGCCCGCCCACCATCTCGGGTGCTTCGCTTTATTGAGGAAGTAGTTTCAGCAACGTGCCCTCGTGGCTTCGTCCTCTTCTACGAAGTAAGTGAGAGCGCGTAAGTTCCAAGAATCATCAGTCCAGCAATCGTAAGCCAGACTGCCATCAACTCATCTCGAACAATGTGTGATGTGAAGCTATCCCCAAGGATCGCCCCCATCGGTGCGAGAATCAGTGCTAGCGTGGCTACATAATGGGGATTAATATTGGAGAGCGCTCCTGTCTGCGGGTTCTGAGTCATGAGACCAAAATCGAGTGTCAGTACGAGCACGTTACCGAAAAGAAGGTCGGTATCGATCAAGTTCTCATATTTCAGTAACTGAATGGAACCTGCGGCGAGCGGGCGTTCCACGGAAACCAGGCGTCTACAGCGAAGTCCAAAACAGCAAATAGAGCCCGAGACACTGCCGAATCCCGAGAAAACACTCTTCGAGTGGAGCATGGATCTGTGACACCGTGGGGTAGGGACTCGAGACGAGTGCTGCCCGAATTCGGTAGTTAGAATACCGGACGAAGTCCAAACCGCCCGAACGTACGGTCGAGAGCAACTCTCAGTAGTGTTTCACCGAGTGTGATCACCAGCGTAACGCCCAAGAGCAGTGGCCAGACGGTCAGGTACGACGAGAGAGGGTGAAGGTGTGCCCCGTACAGCCACTGATACACCGTATTCCCCAGTATCCAGAGCGTTACGAGCGGTGGGGTGAGGAGTGAGAAGCGTGCGAACAGATACAGGGGTACGGCGGCCGTCAGAAACATCCCGAGCCAGGCATATCCCAACGCGATTACTGCCACAATTCCACGACCGGAGATGGAAACACCTGACGAGAAGAGCCACGACAAAACCAGGATCGAGTACACGATGCCGCCGATAATCACGACGACGGGCCTCGTTCGGCGGATTGTGAGTTCGGAGTGGAGGGGCATAGGGCGTATAATCATCGATCAGCACACGGGTAGTTGATGCTGTCGTCCGTGGCGTGTGTACTCCTCGAGACGAGAAGGGACAGTGTACTCCGTACAACCATCTCGAATCGATTCTCGTCGTCGGTCGGAGTACCGAGTCACATCGAACCTGTTCAGGGGTCCGCTCATCAAGAGTTCACGTCAGCCCGGTCGTCGCGCAACGACCCTACAACTGACGTGACGAGTCCGTGAGGCTTGAATATCCGGTCTACGTACACACCTTCCGTGCCCTCCAATCGGTTCGACCGTTCCCAACAATATTCGGTCATGTGGTACCGATGAGACGTCGTGACTTCCTCGCAGCAGTCGCGTGTGGAACCGGAGGGCTGTCCGGGTGTTCGACGACCTCCGGTCCTGTTCGTGACCCGAGTCCGACGCCCGAGCCAACACCGCCACCGGACGTGAACACCCTCACTGAGGAAAAGTCACTACCGACCCCGGATGACGTCTCGGAGGAGGCGGCCGCGCTCTCGTTCGTCGAGACACACGAACGGCGGTACGTCTACAACGAACTCGTCGACGGGTTCGGAACTACCCAACCCGCCACCGATATCACTGTCGAGTCCACGGACGCTGCCGTGGTGTACACTACTGATGAGGGGTATTACCTCTTGTCGACGTGTCGTGGCTCCGCACAGTACTACGACCCGGACGGCTCACCGCGGCGCGCAGGGAGAAACGCCGCCAGCGTCGCCCACTTCGTCGGGTCGGATACTCACCGACGGATTCCGTTCAACGCCTACCGGTGTGCGGAGCCGGTCGTCACCGACGCCGATGAGGGGGACGAGGATAGATCGTCGGCACGGTTCCAGATCTACGATTTCGAGACGCCGCCGAACTACGACCAGCCGGATCAGGGTGGTCACGAGGTCGACGTCCGTGTCTCCGATGCCGCTGGGGAGGCCATACTGGATCGAGACTACCGGACCTCGCTCCCGCTGACTATGCAACCGAGGGTGACTCGGACGACCGGTGGGTATTCGCTTTCGGTGTCGACGACGGACGGCGGCCAGGTCCAGCACGACTGGTCGCTGTCCGGGCCGACCGACCCCACCTGGTGGGCGCTCGCCGTCCTGATCACTCACAGCGGCGACGTGACGGTCCAGACGCTGTATCCCAACGAGATGGTCGGCTTGCCCTCTACCTCCCTGTGTACCCGAATGGGGTAATATCGGGAGGAGTCGTCGCAAATTGCTCCGTTAAAATCCGTAGTAAGAGGTATTTTGACTCTAAATCCGGTCAGTACAGTGAGGATACGAATCAGTTGTTAGCCTCCTCTCGGTGAAGCAAGGCAGTAACCAACAGGATAGCTCCTGTCGGTAGCATAACCAGCCCAATTGTGAAGTTCCAAAACCCGAGAAGAAACTGACCGACGGCACCGATCAGTAAGAGACTGAACCGATTAAACACCGCACCAGCCGCTCCCATCCATCCAAAAAGAATGACGATAGCGAACAGCACCAGCCGCGATGTTCGATAGCCGGGGGACGGGAGTATTGCGAGAAGGATGAGTGTGAGGAATACGACTGCGACAACAGATACACCTCTGAGAATATCGAGCGTGGAGTATCTCTTCCCCATAGTAGTACTAGAATTGAGAGGATATTGAGGATTGCCCCGATCAGTTCAGAGTTTTCTGCAACTAGCTGTGTCGGACTATAATTGGTCTGAATAGTCGGATTTCAACAGAGCCTCGCAGACTCACTGAAACTCCGGAGTGGTAACACCGAAATCTCTGGGGAACACAGTCGGGACGATGCCCTCCAGACGTCCGCTCGTCATCAGTCTCGTCGTCGGCGTGGTGCACGCAGCAGGATTGCTTGCCGTCGCGCTCCACCTCGGCTATGCAGTCGGCCCGACCGAGTACTCGCTCCTGGGGGCCGGCTGGCGGTACGGGGGCCTCGTCGTCGTGGCGACGCTTCCGGTGTGGCTCGCACTACGGTATCGACTCGCCGCACCGCTTGTCGTGCTCGTCGTCACGACCGGCTACGTTCTCGGGATGGAACTCACCCCGCCCGGGCCGACCTTTCGAGACGTGGCCGAACTCGAACGGCTCGCCGAACCGACCGGCATCACCGTCGTCGAGGACGGCCTCTACATCGTCCGGTATATGGTCAACGCGTCGGTCTGGACGGTGGGGTTCCTGTTTCTGGGCCTCGTCGAGTACGTCGTCCGAAGCACGTGGCACGTCCTCCCGGCCGTCGGACGGACAGTTCCGGAACTACCGATCCCGGCGTCGCGTCGACGGGCGGCAGCCGTGGCGACGACGGGCGGGGTTCTCCACGCAGCGGCCATGGTGTGGTTCGCCGCTAGACTCGGCGTGACGGTCTCTGGTGGGTGGGAGTGGGCGTTGTATCTCTTCGGGGCTGCTGGCATGTGGGTCCTCGCTGCTGTCCCGCTGTATCTGCTCGTTCGCCACCGACTGGTCGCGCCAGCGACGCTGCTAACGCTGTTCGTTCTGCTCGACGCACGGGCCGAGTTCACGGCGAGCGTCGAGGGTCCCCACGCGCTCTACTTCGGTGGCTGGTTCCTGTATCTGGGTATCCTGCTCGTGGCGGGCGGTGTCGAGTACAGTTTGCGGCGAGTCGAGATCTATCGGCGGTTCGAGTCCCGCCTGTGACACGGAGTCTGCGACTGTGGGACTGTGAGATAGTTGGGACCGGGCACATTCACCCCTCAACGAACAGGAGGGTGCGACAGGACCACAGCGTATGGGATGTCAGCTCACTGATTTTCGAGGGCGTCGAGGATGCACGCGGCTGCGACCACCGCCTCTTTCGGGACAGTGCTCGCGTCGTCGATGCTGACCGTGTAGGTGTCCCGCAGCGAGAACTGTCCCTCGATGTCGCCGACGTGAGCGCCGTCGGCGTCGAATATCTCGTACTTGTTCGGGATGAAGTTCGCAACCGAGACGAGATGCCGGAGCGCCGCGAGGGGCTTGCTCTTCGACCGGATGGTCGCCAGCGCCTCCCCGGTGTTGGGGTCACGGATCGTCCAGTTCTCCACGAACAGCGAGAAATCCTCGTCGAGAACGACGACCTCTTCGCTGGTTCCCGCGTCCGTGATCGTGTAGTTCCCTGCGATGTCCATGATCCCGCCGGCCTTCACCGTGAACGCGTCCTCGCCGTTGCCGTTCACGAACGGGAACTCCTCCTTCATCTTGAACATCTTCTGCTTCCCGCGCAGGACGACGTCACCGGTGCTGTCGCGGACGACGTACTTGTTCCGGATCGCCGACTGCTTGACCTCGTAGCGATCGTCGTCGAGATCGACCGTAGAGATGTCGTACGGAGTCGACGCCGATCCGGATGTGGAGGGCACGGACATGGATTCTGGTGGCTCGCGTTCGGAGAAAAGTTTTCTGCTCGGGCCGATACATCGGAGCAAGGCTCTTGATGTTGAGATAATACCAGCAACGCACGTATGAAGCCGTCCCTCCATCCCAATACGATCCTACCCTCGATCACGGTCGGCGGGAGTGCTGGCCTCGTCCACGCGGGTATCGCCGCGCAGTTGTGGACCTATTTCGGGTTCGAGAATCTACTCGCTGCATTCGCCACCGAACCGCTGTACGTCAGCTACGTCGTCCTCGGGATGGTACTTCTCGGGAGTATCCCCGGAATACTGTACGTGAGACTCCACACCGTTTCACCACTCCTCCTCGTCGGCAGTCTCCTCACG
Source organism: Haloplanus litoreus (assembly GCF_045690335.1). Lineage (GTDB taxonomy): Archaea > Halobacteriota > Halobacteria > Halobacteriales > Haloferacaceae > Haloplanus > Haloplanus litoreus. The sequence continues at coordinate 71,779 of NZ_CP147875.1, forward strand.
CTGTCGACGGTTCTGACCTGGCAGACACACCGGACCAGTGCGACCCCTGTCGACCCCACCCCGTTCGGCTGGTACATCCTCCTCTGGGTCGGGATCGTTGCCGTAAGCGGACTCATCGGCGGCATCGAAACCGCACTTCGTCACCGCTCCGCTACGACCTGATGCTCGCATGCCCCAAACCCAACCAAAACAGGCGACGTAGTACTTCCAACCCCACCCGGGATGTCGGACGTATAGCGTCGACTTGGCGCGTAACTTAACAAAACCACAGTTCACACAGGTAGTCAGAGAGACGTAGTTACCGAGGTCGAAGCCCATGTCCCTGTATCGAAGAAAAGCCCTCCAGCTGTCCGGTCTCGGGATAGCGACACTGGGTGGATGTACGTTCGGATTCGGCGGAACGAGCAACGAGGTTGACGTCACCATGACAAACAACGATGAGACCACACATCGACTGTCGGTGACCATCTCGTTCGAGAACCGAGTTCTCGTGGACAAAACAGTCACATTGTCGGCAGACGAATCGTCGAGTACAACGTTCGAAAATCCGAGATCCGCTGGCTCGGCCGTCCTCGAAGCCGAACTTGACACCGCAGATCGAACTCGAACCGAGATACGGGTCGGACCGGGGACGGGAATACGAGACGTCTTCGTCGAGGTCAGCGCGGATGGAGAACTGACCGCGTTCGCTGGGCGGACCTGACACGAACTGTCCGATACAGGGCGCGTATCGATCACGTCAATCCGCCATTATGGACAGACCTCGTCGTAAGGGGGTCGGGGTCGTTTTCCGCGTGTTTCGAACCGCCGTTCGGTAATACGTGACTGATATCACGAGTGGCGGTCTCACCCGAAGTTATTCACCAATAGTGCGGGTAGTTCGGTATACGAGAGTTCAATTGGTGTATTGATGGTGCAGGCTACTTCCGACGCGGGTAACGTCACAGTCCACTGGGAACTTGACGTGACAGACTCCCCTCTCTTACAGATTCTCGCGTATGTAGGTCCCTGTATCTTCGGTGGTTTCGGTATACTCGCCGGTGGATTGCTACTCTGGCTGGTCGTATCGGCGGTGCTGGATGGCGACCCCGCTCGGGCAGTAGGGATTGTCGTCGTCGCGGTACTGGCACTGTTTTCCCGTCGCTATATTCTGGCATTACTCGATACGAACCTCACCGACCCGTTCTGGAACCGATACTCGCGGCGCGGGCTCATTATCGGGAGCGTGTGTGGCGCACTCATCCTTCTCGGGAGCGCGCAGTTGCACCCCACCGCACCGTTCGTGGTGTTCGTCGCCAGCTGGGCGCCGCTCGTCATCACCGCAGCATTCCCGACGAGTGGTCACGCTGACCTAGCGGTGGGAAGACTCGTCGTCGATGAAACGGAAATTCCTCTCGAAGCTATCAACGCATTCCGGGCGGTTTCCGTCGGTACGGTCGCCGTGTGCTGGCTCTCGTATACACGGGGTGTTCCGACCGCATCCCGTATCATAATCCTCCCTTCCAACTATCTCGATGTCGTTTCGGAACTGATTGCTACGGAGGCAAACTCTTCGAACCAAGAACGCTCGACGATCGGCCGAACTGAACGACTCATCGCCGGCCTGTTTGGCCTCGGCATGGTTGGTATCGGCCCGATTCTCTGGCTGATTCTTCCGCCGGGAGATGGGCAGGTTGTTGCGTTGTACGCAGGAGCGATGTTCGGACTCTTTGGGCTACTGCTACTCTGGTACGCATACAGCGCCTGATCGTCCCGGGAGAGTTCACTGAGTGTCCATAATCATTCGAAGGACCACTATTGGGACTCTCTTAGATGGATAGGATCACGACCCCGGCGACAGATACAGGGGAATGCTTATCAGATTACTAGATGAACGCTGACCATGGCCGTCCTGAAAGCCCTCCGCCAGACGCCGAGCGCCCTCCAGCGCAATCCGATACTGTTCGTCCCGGTACTCGTGATACTGCTGTTCCAGATCCCGCAGTTAGTCCTCCAGGCCGTCAACCCACTCGTCGCCAGCATCGTCTCGATGGTGCTGTCGCTCGTGTTCATCTTCGTCATGCCGTTCTTCCAGGCTGGTATCGTCGGTATGGCCGACGAGGCACTCGACGGACGGACCTCCCTCGACAGCTTCCTCCGTGCAGGGAAAACCAACTACGTGTCGGTCCTCGCCGCGTCGCTGGTGCTCGTCGCCGTCAACTTCGTGCTCGGATTCGTCGCCTTTTTCGTGGCGATCTTCGGTGGCTTTGCGATCCTCAGCGATACTGGAGGCGGCATCGGGATCGTCGGGCTCGTCATAATCGGCCTGATTGGAGCTCTCGTGATCCTCGCGTATCTGCTATTCGTCTTCTTCGTCCAGTTCTACAGCCAGGCCATCGTCGTCGACGACCTCGGTGCTGTCGACGGGCTCAAACACAGTATCTCCGTCGTCCGCCACCACCTCGTGAGTACACTTGGATATTCGGTACTCGTGGGCATCCTCGGCGGTGTTGCCGGTGGCGTGTTTGGGATCGCTTCGCTTCTCGCGTCACCCCAATCCACCAGCGCATTGGCCCTTCCAGAGGTCTCACTGGCCGGTGTCGTCGGCGTTACACTCCTCGTTATTGCTTTTGGGACACTGTTCGGTGGGTTCTTCGGCGTCTATTCGGTCGCGTTCTACCGGACGATCAATCCGGGAGCCACCGATGGTGCTTGAACGGAACGCCGCCAGCGCGGCACTCGTCGTCGCTGTAATCACCCTCTCGCAGTGGCCGGTGGTCGATAGCTCGCCACTCCAGCTCACGATCTTTCTCTATGGTGGCGTTCTCGTCACGGCGGTGGGGATATCCGGACGGGGCAGAGCCAGTCTGTGGAATTGGGTGGGGTACGAGCCGTCCTGCTGGAGGTATATGAGACACTCAGAAGGGTTTCCGGGGTCGATCTCGTGGCCAAGCAGTGTACGGATGGCTCGAAGCAATCGTCGTCCCTTACCATCCCGGGTTCGCTTCGTGGGGCACATCCAGCGGTGTGATCGATAGTCTATGAGCGAGAGAGCGTCCACGAGTATACTTCGAACACGTAAGCAGACACTGCAGTATCTCCTCGCAGGGACAATCTCGAGTGTCTTTATCGGGGCGGCGATTCTGTATCCCGAGTTTGCGGGGATCAATGGACTGCTCGGCTATCTGTTCTTGGTCGTGCTCGTCGGTTATCTGTTCGTACTCGCGAGTGATCACGTACGGCAGTCACAGTATCATCCACTCATTCAGGCCGTCTTTTTCCTCTCGTGGGGAGGATACAACGTCTCGCGCGGTCGAGTCGGACTGTTGACGATTATCTTACTCGTTGGTGGGGGAAGTGCCCTCCTCTGGGGAGGGTACCAACTTGCACAGAAGGAGACTCCCACATAGTTGAGCGGCTGTTGATAGACGTGTCGCCACGTATATCCGATCCTACTGCATCCCATCGAACAGCGAATGTCGAGATTCCCGTGGTGGTTCGGTGTCGTCTTGTTTCCCGTGGTTCCCCTACTGTCTCTCCTTTCCGGAATCGGATCCCGTACATTCATCGCTGTATCAACCTCAGCAGGTGATCCAAACGTCGGCGTCGGTATCGCTTCGTTCCTACTCACTGTCGTCTCGTTCTGGGGAGGGATACTGATCGCACTGGTCGTACTCCTGTGCCTGCTAGCCGATATACGAGTGCTCAAGCGAGACCAAACGTGGTCGCCACACGTCGCTTGGGCGTTGACCGGAGTCGTTCATCTCGCCGGAGCCGTATTTTCGACGTTGTTCATTCTGTCAGTCCCAGCGCTTTCGTACTACCTGTACCGACGTCACGAACGCGTCTGAAACAACGCCGGTTTCGACGCGCTGTAGCAGAAGATCCTCAGCGATAGTTCACTACGAAATCGTCCTCTGTATGCCATTCAGTAGACGTACCAGATTACGTCGAGGGGAACGCGACCACTGGACGGAGTATCATTCGGGCCGCCCCTCGTTCCGTCTCCTTTGAAACACCAGGACTCGTGAACCACAGCTTTTCAAACGGCCTTCATCCACCGTCTATACGTGTCCCCCTCTTTCCCCTCCATCCGTACCATCGCAATCCTCCTCCTGCTCGTCGTCGGCAGTACTCTCAGTTTCGCCTTCCACGCAACGGCAGGTGGTGCAACGATCACCTACGAGGCTACGGCCGTCGAACCGGGAGGAAATCCGGAACTGGTCACACGCACGACGAGCAACGTGACCGACCTCAACGAACAACTCTCGGATACACCCAGCCAATATCAGCAACCGATTCGAGCCGCCGCCGCAACCGGCACCTACAACGGAACGCTCTCGCCGGAACTGCACATCGTGATCGACGATATCGAGACACCGTACGTTCGGTACAATGGAAGCTACTACGCCTGGGCTCTGTCGTCAGACGGCGAGACGACAAACGCGACGATATCGATGCAACAGACGGATCCCGAAATAGTGTTCGCGTCCGTTGCTCGCCCGGTGTCAGAAGCGTCACCCGAAGTCCAAACGGCCATCGGAACGGGAACCACGACCGGCCCGATCGTCGAGTCGGGGTTGTACCGTCAGGACGGGACGTACTACGTCGTCGCGCCCGAGAACGAAGATGCGCTGGCCACCCAGCTTGCAGGCACGTTTGTTGGATTCGCACTCACACCAGTCGGACGTGGGTACGTCGCAGTTGCGCTAGGGTTTCTGGCATACCGTTACCGCGACCCGACGCGTGATCGCCTGTTGACCGTCCGTCGAGCCGCTGCGATCGTCGCACTCGCGATTCCGATCGCGCTCGTCGGAACGGCGCTTTTCGAGAGTGGTTCCCCCACCCGCTTCGTTACTGGTCCCGCGAGTGCAACCGTCGTCGCGTCCGGTGTCGTTGCGGGTGTTCTCACAGCCCAGCGGCGGTGGCTCAGGCTCGTCGGAATGACGATCGGGATCGGTCTGCTCACCACGGTGGCAATATCGGCTGTTCTCGGCCTCGTTGGACTCGTTTTCGGGCCACTTGCCGTAGTCCTCGGGTTCGTTACCGGCGTCGTTCCGTTCGGATACGGCTACGCGTTCGCACAGACAGCGCCACGAGAACCGGCTCAGTAGGCACGGAACGGCGACTGTAGATATTGATCTCGCTGACGTACCTTTTTGTCAAGAGCTACGTCACTTCAAGATGCAATGCCCTCCCGTGACCTCTTCCTCCGTCTCGGTATCCTCGTCGTACTTATCGGCGGAGGAGTGCTCGTGATTTCTAGTGCCCCAACGGTGTCGATTGGTGGCTATACGGTTCCGACGGGATTCACCGCCGGGGTGCTTGGCGGATTCTTTCTTCTCCCCGCAATCGTCTCGCATTACCGAGAAGGAGAACAGCGTGAATCCCTACAATGGGGACTGTTCGCTATCGGAATCCCGTTGTCCCTCACCGACCAAGCGGTCCTCCTGTGGATCGGTCTACTCGCGATACTCGGAAGCCTCGGCGTGGGATGGAAAATCGACCGTCGGATACGGGGGCGGATTTCGACGTGACTTTCAATTGAAGGACGCCGGTGACCCTATACTACAGAGATATTTTGGTGTGACACAGAGGCGACTGGTGAAGGCAGCCTACGGATCTTCGCCGTTCGGGGACTGTTCCCGCCCGTCTTCGCTCGTGTCGTCATCGGAGCGCAATTTTTCGCAAACCGTCGACCACAGTTCGACGACTAGTTCACCCGCTTTGAGGACCGTAATAAGGATATTTTCCATACGAGCTCTCTCATGAAGTTGTCGTGTGAATCCTGAGGGACGTCAGCCGGGGCCGGCTAAATCTCCGGGGAACTTCTGGTGTCGACGGTCGCAGAGGTGCTGGTACCGCCGAGGCCAGTGTCTCTTTCACTGACCTGTAGATACGCCTCGGCCATGATCCCGTAGACGAAGATAAATAGGGCGCTGTTGAGGAGGATCGTCGCGAAATCGCCGAGGACAGGTGCGTCAACCATACGCAGGAGTGTTGGAGCGAAACTAACCACGGTACTGCTGATCCCAATAATAACGACGAGCGCCACCAACCGGAGACGGTTCCCCTGAGAGAGACCCCAGCTCCGCTTGAGCGATCCGATAACGCCCCGGTCCTCGATACCGATAGTGAAGATGACGAAGAAGAAACACGCAGAGAGGAACAGTCCCGGCAGGAACAGGAACGCGAATCCGACCATGACCGCGAGAAGGACGAGACAGCCGCTGACGAGCATCGTGAGCGACGCTCGACCGATGCGGTGAGTGACCAGGTCCGCAGGGAACGAGGACAGCTGTGATTTCGGGCGAGCGAAGGCCCGGGAGAGAACCACGAAGTAGACGGCGTTCAATACGAGCGTCCCGGCCAGGAGCACACCGGCGACAGTTCCGGAGACCGGCAGGGTCAGTCCGATCACGTCGCCCATCGCAGCTGGGTCCGCTGCCGTAACCACAGTGTTGAGCGACGTGATGAGCAGGGTCTCGTGAACGAGCAACACTACAAACAGTAGGCCACCTGTTCGAGTCAGGACACGTCGACTGCCGTCGAGGATCGCGTTTGTGAGTCGGAGGGCCATCACGAGGGACCATTACCGGAGCGGAGTTATACGTTACAGAAAATCAAAATGGGTTTTGAGCTACCTCCGTGCGGTTGGCTATACCGACTCCAATTAATTCGACATCGAGTCGGTTTGACAACCGTTCGTGAGGTGTGCGAATATCTCAGCCTGTGACTCGCCGGTATCCAATTCGAAGCAATTTACCACTCCCGATGACCGTCAAAACAGCTGCACCAAACACGACTCCAGAGTGAACGATATCCAACAGCGGGAACGGGGTGTATCGTCCGAATATGAGCAGTACGACGAACAGAAGCCACAGGACGTACAACCCGATGGCTGCTCGGTGGAGGGCGTCACGCATATCCTGCTGTTGAAGGGTATCTCACTTACCGATACCGGGAAGATGCGATAGTAAGAAATGGCTGTCAGGGAGTCATAGAACGGTTCGCACACCTGTATTTCTGCTCCCAGAATTGCTTAATTCAGAGGGAGCTGCGAATCGCTCAGTTCAGAGGAAGACCTTTTCATATGGATGGAAGTAATGAGGGCAGATGTCCGACACTGAGTTCCCGTCCTCATGGACTGACCCCCGATACGTTGCGGCTATCATCAGCGTGATCGCTACCGGTGCACTCTACTTTTATGCTGCCCTCACGCAATCTGGGCTAACTATAGAAGGAATCACGCTTGTGATATTCGCTATTCTTCTCCCGACATCAATCGCATACGAAATCGCTCGCCGTTTGTGAACTAACTATAGCAATCCGCTTCATTGACACACCCACCTATCGATTGTTTCGGTAGCGATAGTGTCGAACCAATAGGATTTCAACAGAGTCCAATTCCTATGAATGGCGAACGCATCGAGACAGCAGGACAAAGAGTCCCGAGGTGACTGCGGCAGCGTCCGTTGCGAGCGCAATCCATGGCTCTCGAAGCAGGTAGCCGAGGGCAGCGGCAGCCACCACACCGCACTACCACGTCTAAACAATGATCTATTTTGTGGACAGTCGAGCCAATCATTTGGGAGACATTTATTTGTGCTGCTGGGTATTATGACGTATGAGATGGGCAATTTGGACGATTGCGGGATTATACGTGCTCGTCGGAATCGGACTGTTCTACAGCTTGGCTATTGACTCGGACGAACTGTTTCTCACCGTGACTGCCGCAGTGTTTGCCCTGATGGGCCCGATGGCATACCTCGTATATAAAAAGCAGATTAGTGACGGAGAGTGAGTGGTCACAAGTCAGATTGAATCGGCATCAGCCCGCCTCTTCTGTGCCATATACACGAGTAATCCGACTATCCCAAAGAATCCATATACGACTCCACGAAGTCGTGGGGACGATTGCTCTCGTTTGGTAGCGTCCCGGGCGACATAATAGCCCACCGTTGGCCAAAAAATCAGTTGGTAGAGGCCGAAGCGGATGAGCAAACCATTATATGCGGTAAGTATGTCCATGCGTACCTACTTCCCACTGGCCCGTCCACCGGCATCTTGGATTTTACCGTAGGCAGGCGCAAGCACGTAATCGACTACCCCGAGCGCGACGATGAATCCCGCCAGCCGAAGTCCGCTGAAGCCGGTATCGGTCCATAGATCCATGAGGACAACCAACCCAGCCACCCCGATTCCGACCCCGATCCCGACAGTCAACTCCCGTCGATATTCACCCCACCAGACGATGATACCAGCACCCAGCAGCACGATACCACTCACAACCGCATCAATACCAAATGACAGTCCACCGAAGGCGAGCCCACCCAGTATCAGTCCGATCCCGACCCGTCGAAGTTGTTCGACTGGATCAAGTTCCTGCTCACTCATACCAGACACTTCATCACGCGAACACAAAGCACTAAGGTAATTATAGAATCTTAGCGGTCAATACGCAGGTCTATCTACCAGTGATTTCGGATATCTTCACGGGGAAATTAATCATCTTGGGCATTGTTCTATGACACTCTCGGTGGCTGTTCGTACTTCCTCTTGATGTGGTACAGAACAAGTTCATACCTCTTCAACAACAAACACGGTAGTATGGGTCCCGGATACGGAGAGCAGTCCTCTTGGATCACGGCATTCGGCCTCCTCGTTGCACTTGTCGCGATCGTGGGAACGCAGTTCTTGGACTGGGAGTGGGGATCTGGGCAACTCGTTCCGACGCTTATCGGTGTGGCCGTGGCCGGAATTGCCGTATTGGCCGTTATCAGAAGAGCCCGCTAAATCTGCTCGAACATTTGCCAATCAATTACCCGACGCCCCCGTCGCTGAAACTTCTTGTTCGAAAGCACCACCTATGTCGGCAGAAAACAAGGTATCGTGACCAGTAGCCCTCTCGCATCTGGGCTCGCCATAGCCATCGGCACATTGATCGGACTCGTCGTCCTCGGCAACTCCTCGGTCGAAGTCGGATTACTAGGCGCAATTAGCGCATTTGTCGTCATGGTCGTTTTAAAATTTCATTCTGGATAGGGGCATACCAGTACGTATCTTCCCACACCAGAGTTTGTCAGCTGTTGATAATTTCCACAGAGCTCAATCAACAGGTATCCACAACCGCTGTTCTCTATGGAGCAGGTGTCCCGAAATAGACAGTCTCATACAGCCACGTCGTTCTCGGTGTCTGAACGGCGCCTTTCTCGCCATCGCAGACCGGCAACGACACCGACGAAGAACGATCCAGCAGCGAGACTCACGACACCGATCTCTACTGTCCCCGAGACAGCACTCGAAACCTGTAACAGGCTGTACGCCAGCCAGAACGAACCCATACACGCCACCATATAGAATTGTTCACGCGACCGATTGCCGCTCGCATATTGATACACGGCGACTCCGAGAACGACTAACCAGGCAGCTCCAAGCACGATACCGAGTGTCGAATCTGGAACTCCGAGCACTGCGGGGAGGGCCATGCGGAGTCGTCAACCGGGACTGACAAGCAATTTTTGGTGAGTCATGGACGGAGATGAGCCGAGAACCGATCGAGTCACGCCCAGAATCCAGAACCGGATCATCGACTAACCGAGAGAGACACGATTAGTGTCAAAAAGTGGACGCCACACGAACGAACAATAGACGAGACAGCACTTTTCCCGTTCGCTCTGGAACCGGGAATATGGTCCCCCTCCGTAGAGTACTCGTCGGACGTCCCCGCAGTCGTTTTCAGTGGGTGATCGATGTCCTCGTTATCCTCACGATCCTCACTGGAACGTTCGGTGCGTACGCGCTCGGGCTCTTTCAGGTGTCCGGTGGTGTGATCGTCCTGCCGGCAGCGGCGACACTCGTCGGCTTCGTCGTCGCCGTTGGCGTCGGGGCTCGACATAGCGGACTGGTCGTCGCGTGGCTCGGCCTGTTCGCGGCCTACATCGGCTTTCGGGCCGACTGGGCGTTCCTCGGGCTCTCGAGTCACTCGCTCGGCGGGAAGTTCGCCTTTCTCTTCGATCCGGTCGGGCTGGCTGTGCTCGGCGTCGCCACCCTCATCATCGGAACCGTCGGGTTCGCCGTTGGATATCTCGGCCGATCAAGTATCGAACGACTCCGAGGGAAAGCGCTGTCTCAGCAGACCCGTGACTGAACACGCACTGTCCGCGATCGGTGCGGGAATCTTCGTCGGTATCCTCGGTGTACTGATCAAGTACGTCGGCGTGGTGGACCTGATCGCCGGATACGACCCCGAGAAGGTTGCAGACGAGGAGGGCCTAGCTGACTTCATTGGCACGAACGCACTCTACGTTGCGGTCCTGACAGTCTGTGTCGGTGTTCTGGAACTTCAACCGTCGACCGTCGACAACGAGTGGTACTGGATCGTGTTCGTGCTCGCAATCGTTGTCATCGCCGTCCGAATGATCCGGGGTGCTCGCCGCTACGAGTCCACTTCCGAACGGAACAACACTAACTGAAGCGTCACCGGACCATAGACGCTCTTTGGACCAGTTGCAAACTCCAAGCACACAGGTTATTTTACGTTTCGATAGCATCACTCACGCACGTCCCCTCCACAAGCTTCGGGTCCAGAGTGACGAATTGGGCAACGAGCCAACGAAACCTCACGATATTCGTCTCGATATTCGCCGCATTTCCACTGTCGTACGCGTTTCAATCAATAGTCTCCGAGAATGCATCGGCGGGGAGCTTCCTCCTGTTGGTCACGCTGGCGGTCGGTGTGCCGACAGCTTACGACGAGTACTGGCCCCAGTACGACCAGACGTGGAAAGCCATCGGCTGGATACTTCTTGCCTGTGTCATCGTCACTATCGAATTCAGTAGTCTCTACATCGTCGGGACTGAGTACGCAGGTCTCACACCGCTCTACGCCTCGACCGGGGCGTTTCTCGTAACGGACCTCGGAAATCTCGCATGGCTCTCCTTCCGCCAACTAACGTAACGGTCTCTCGGAGGTATTTGTCCGATACTCGTCTCACTAGAAACCGATGCCAGGGCACAGCTCGTCGTCGAACGCTCTCCAATACTTCGGAGTCATCGCCGCAATCTTCGGTGTGATCGGATACGTCGCCTTCGGCTGGCAATTCGGGGAAACTGACAGCACGATAGCGCTCGCTCTCGGGGTTACCTGTGTCAGTATCGCTGTGGGCTGGGAGCTCTATCGACGAGTAGCCTGAGACCACCTTAATCAACGATCCCGCCCTGACGCTCGCTGCGCTCGCGCTCGAGGAAGGGGATTCCGCGCTACCGCATCAGTTGAAAAATCCCGTCCTGTCTAACTCGTCGCTGTCTCAATTAGACGGCACCAGTCATTCGACGATGATCGCTCCTTTCTGGCCGAGTGCTCGTGGGGCTGACAGGCGTAGCGAAACGTTCCGGACTGTTCGAACGTGTGCCGGAAGTAGACCCCGGGTTCGTGGGTCACCTGACCAGAGTGAATCTCTGTGTTCAGGAACACCACGTTGTGTCCGCCGCCGTTCCCGGTCCACTTCCACTCGACCGTCGTGCCCGTCGAGATCCTCAGAATGGGTGGATCGAAAGCGAAGTGACCTCTGTTGCCCCCGGTCCCGACGGTGATCGTCGCGGTGTCGACGTCGGTCCGATCGACCACCGTGCCGTCGAAGTTACTACTGTCGACGACCCACATGTCGACGGTGTCGTTCCCCGTCGACGGAGGCTCTCTAACGATCACGGCGCCACGCATTCCCTCCCCCCGGTGCGGTTCCGAGACGAACGGGTACGTTCCCGGTTCCTCGAAGATGTAGTGATAGGCCGTGCCCGGTTGGGCGTTCGGTCGGCCGCTGTCGAACGTACCATCAAGCGCGACGACGTTGTGGAGGCCGCCGTGACCAGTCCAGTCCCAGGTCACGTTCGTCATGGGAGCGACTTCGATCACTGGGGGATCGAACGACAACCCTCCCTCCACCGGGTGGCCGACGTCGATCGTCGGTTGCTCGCCAGGCCCGTATCAAGGCGTATCTTCTCGGTACCCGTTGGCATTCGTCAGCCAGTCGTTGGTCGAATCGGGTGGCGTCAGAGTAGCCTCTGTGGCAGTCGTCGCCGTTTTTTTCGGGGGTGTTCGCACTTGTCGGCGATGTGGTGCTCGGAGTGTCTGCCGTCCGATTTATTGTGCTACACCCAGCTATCGCCACGATACCAGCGAGAGCGGTGCTGCGGAGGATTTGTCTGCGGGTTGGGGACCGTTGCATTGCAGTCCGCAAGTCGAGATATTGTCAAACCAACGCCGATGATGCTTCCCCAGTATTGGGAGTTCCCCCATACCCACATATGTCCGGGAGATGTAATTTCATCGTTCGGTGGCTCTGTTGGAATCCTCGGAGCCTGACAGAACTGCTGTGTTGAATAGATGCTGAGTTACGGTTACAGCGGTTCACGCAGCGATTCTATGTTGATGAGGGCAAACATCAAAACGATCTTATGGAACTGCCGATACCAGCCGAGCGCTCTCACGGCGTCGCCGGGAGCGCCCACTGCCACGCCGACCTGAGGGCGACGACGCCGAACGGGCCGCCGAACCCGGCGGCGACGGCCGCGACGGAGGGAGCGTAGTAGGCGAGACCAGCCACGACGGCGATGCCAAAAGCACCGACTGCGGCCGCCACCCCGACCACGCGTCGGTCGAGTGGGCCGAACGCCGTCGTCTCAACCGGAAGCTCGAACGCCTCGACGGCCCGGCCATACTCCCGGAGGTGCGCAACGCTGAGTTCGTACTCCCCCGCGGACGGCATGAGTGAGAACGTTCGGGTGTCGCAGGCGCGGTCAAGGAGCTCTCCCTCGCACAGCTCGGCGTCCCGGAGGTCATCGACGGGGATCGCCCACTGGACCGCCCCGGTGAGGTCGTCGTACGCGACTACCGCGTCGTCGCGGCGCTGGTACGCCAGCGTACCATGAGTGAGAGCGTACTCGACGGCCTTCAGCCCGCCGATGCCGGCCGGCAGGAGGCCGAAACAGACCACCGTGGCAGCGACCGACCCTATCGATCCGCCGGTGAGCCCGACCCACGCGAGGAGGTACGCCGGGCCGCTGCCGACTGCGGACTTCGCGCCCCGCCAGAGCGCGGCGCCGCGGACGGCGCGCCGGTCCGGACGGACCTCAGCCGTCGGCGACGCGTCCGGAGCCGCCACAGGCGGGAGCGTCCCCACCCCCTTGTCGGTGTAGGACGACTGCCCGACGCGGTAGCCCCGCCACTCCGCGAATAGCTTCACCGCGACGAACGCGACCAGCGCGCCGGCCGGGCCGCCGACGGTCGCGAACCAGAGCACCACCACGGCTACCCCGGCCTCGTTCTTCGCGCTTCCGATCACGTCCCGGGGGGTGCTCGTCTCGTGGCGCCGCTTCCGGAAGTACTCGCGGTTGATGACGCCGACGTGAGAGACGACCAGGGAGACGGCGCTGGCCGCCACAATCGGATCGGCGAGCGTCGCCGGCACGTCGATGAAACGGCTCAGTACGAAGAGGAACATCCCGACGAGTGCCACGGCACCCCCGAACGCTCGCAAGACGAACGGGAAGTTCCGGGGGTAGATCGGCGGGAGCGGGTCGACGACTGTGACGCTCCCACGCCGGCGGTTGAGGTCGCTCGGTCCGACGGAGACCCCGCCCCACTCGTCGGGCTTGAGCGGGTCACCCTCCCTGGGACGCTCCAGCTCGTCGTAGTTCGGCGGGCGGCGCGCGAACAATGCCTTCAATCCGGCGAACGGGACAGCGACGACCAGTTCCATCGCGTAGACGACCGCGAACGTCTGTGCGCTCCACCCGAGGTGGAACACGCCGACCAGCGGGACGACGTTCGCCGCGACTGCCACCAGAAACACGGCAGACGAATCGTTTGATGGTGGCTCCATCGATTCATCATCTATAAGTAATGAATAAAAGTTGTTGGTGTGGGGCCGACGCCCGTGTTTAATCACCATACGTCAGGGAGGTAGGGCACTAAATCAACGGAGTTGACGCGGACTGCTCAACTGAAACGGTAGCGCGGAGTCCCCTTCCTCAAGGAGCGACTATAGGGAGCGAGTAGGGAGGAGAGGAGCGCGTTCGAATAGGTCACAAACGTGAGTTTATAAGTAGCCATCTATTTACATTGAAACTGTGGCAGACGACTACGTGCGTCGGACCGCAATCACTCGTCTCGAAGTCACGGACGAACAACGCGACCTACTCGAAGAAACTATCACCGAGTGGAAGTGTGGTTGCCAACTCGCCACCGATCTGGCGTGGGGCAAGTGCAACGCCAAAAGTGACGTACAGCCCCTCGCCTACGACGACGTGCGCGAACATACCGACCTCGGTAGTCAGCACGCGATTCTCGCCACCCACCAAGCCGCACAAGCCATCACCGGCTGTCTCGAACGCCGCTCGAAAGGGAAGACAACCAGCAAGCCGACCTTCACCGCACCCACGGTGAAGTACGACACTCGCACCATGACGCTGTTCGATGACGATACGGTGTCGCTCTCCACCACGGAGAGTCGCATCCGGTGTCCGCTTGCCCTTCCCGACGCCGACGATGGCTACCAACGCCAGTACCTCGATTCCGACGACTGGAGCGTCACGGAAAGTACACTCACCGCCCGTGACGGCGACTACTTCTTACATATCGGCTTCCGCCGAGGGAAGAACGAGACCGAGCAGAACACCGCCGAGGACGGAACGGTTCTCGGGGTTGACCTCGGTATCGAAAACCTCGCCGTCACCAGCACCGCCTACTTCTTCAGTGGACGGGAGTTAACCCACGACCTCCGCGAGTTTGAGAAGGTGCGCGCCGGACTCCAACAGACCGGGACGAGAAGCGCCCACCAGACACTGGAACAGACGAGTGGTCGTGAGCTACGATACGTCCGTGATGTTCTCCACCGAGCGTCGAACGCGATAGTGAACGAAGCACTCCGGTACGAGTGTGACGTGATAGCGTTCGAGGACCTGACCAACATCCGCGACCGAACGGGTGCGTCGTGGGGGCACAAGTGGGCGTTTCGAACGCTGTACGAACAGGTGGAGTACAAAGCCGAATCGGAAGGAATCTCGGTGAAGCAGGTGGGTTCGGCGTACACGTCAAAACGGTGCGCTGAGTGTGGCTTTACAGCGGACGAGAATCGTCTGACTCGCGCTGATTTCTGCTGTCAGAAGTGTGAGTCGGCAGCGAACGCGGACTACAATGCGGCGAAGAACATCGGTATGCGGTATGTCCGTCGAGGCCAACAGTCGTCTCGGCGGACGGGCAACAGTCAACTTGCCCTAAAGTCTGGGGCCGTGACGCCCCTCGTGTTCAGATAAGGATTGAAAGGTGAGGCGTAGCGTTTTCTGAGTGTTCTATGCCCGAAAACGCTAGCCTCAACGGGTGTCTCGACCGAATCGAGTTAGGTTTTGTGGAACGAGAGGCAACACCTCGGCTGTTGATGAAGCTCAGTATTCAGCTCCATCTTGCCGGACTATCACTCTCGAATACTGTCTCTATTCTTGAGATATTTGGTGTTGAGCGGGCACGCTCCACTGTTCACAACTGGGTTCACAAGGCAGATCTACAGCCCGAAGAGGGTCGAAGCCCGGATCACGTTGCGGTTGATGAAACGGTGATCCGACTCAATGACGAGCGGTATTGGCTGTACGCTGCGGTTGATCCAGAGACGAACGAATTACTCCATACAAAGCTTGAGCCGACGAGAACTAACGTTATTGCTTACTCGTTCTTCCGTGAATTGCGCGAGAAACACAACGTTGACGACGCCGTGTTTCTCGTCGATGGCGCGACACCACTAAACGACGCGTGCCGTCGCCACGGCCTCGATTTCAGATATGAACGCCACGGAAATCGGAACAGCGTCGAACGTGTCTTTCGTGAAGTAAAACGCAGAACTACCAGTTTCTCGAATTGTTTTAGCAACGCCGAAGCAGAAACTGCAAACGAGTGGCTTCGATCGTTCGCCTTCGCATGGAATCAACTAATCTGAACAGGACCGTGACGCCGAACGGCGGATTCACCGCCTACCCGGAAGGGTCAGAGGCCGAGTCCATGGACAAGCCCCACTCTCGACGAGCGAACCCGTCAGGGTGAGCGAAGTAGGGTGGGGTAGTTGACTAGAGTCAGCACCGACCATCTCGAAGTGCCTCCGACCAATCAGACAGGGATCTGTTGTGAACGGAAGCACCTCACGTGTCTAGCGGATCGATAAGAGTTCGCAACGATTAGGCGGTGCCCCTTCGAACGCGAGGACATCATGCCCTCCACGACGGACGATGTCGCCATCCAGGCGACTGATCTCACAAAAACGTATGGTTCCGAGGTCGCCCTCGATGGCGTCTCGCTCTCGATTCCGACGGGAACAGTCTATGGATTTCTCGGGCCGAACGGTGCGGGAAAGACCACCACGATGCGACTGTTGACTGGATTGTCCCGTCCGACATCTGGAACAGTCAGCATCCGTGGTGTCTCCGTCGACGACCGACGGGACATCGCGACGCTCGTCGGGTATCTCCCCGAAACCCCGCCGCTGTACGAGGAGTTCAGCGCTCGCGAACAGCTCGAGTACGTCGCCGATCTGCGGGACATTCCACGGTCCACCGCCGGCGAGCGAATCACCGAATATCTCGACCAGTTCGAATTGGTCGACGATGCCGACCGGCGCATCAGCGGCTACTCGAAAGGGATGAAGCAGAAAACGGCGTTCATCCAGAGCGTGCTCCACGAGCCTGACGTCCTGTTCTTGGACGAGCCGACGTCGGGACTCGATCCGCGTGCAGCCCGCCGAATTCGTGACTCGATCACCGAGTTCGCTGACGACGGAACGACCGTCTTCCTTTCGACGCACATCCTTCCGGTCGTCGAGGCAGTCGCCGACGAGGTCGGTGTCCTCTTCGATGGACACCTCGTCGCCGAGGGGACGCCTGCGGAGTTGCAATCCCGTGCAGAGACCGGTAAGGGTGGAACACTGGAAGATGCGTTCCTCGCTGTGACCAGCGAGAGTACCACGGAGACGGTGTCGGAGACAGAATGAGCGTCCGATCTGATCTTCGCCATGGAGCGCGTATCGGACGCGCCGAGTTCCTTCGGAGCGTTCGACGACAGCTCAAAAACAAGCGCCGATTGCTCGGGCTGGGCTTTGCAGTCCTCTTTTTCGGCGGCAATCTCCTCTTCATCCTCCCGACGGCGTACATCCTCGGGCAGACCGCACGATCCATCACGACAATTCCGTATCTCGCACCCGCTGCAACGGTATTACCCGCTGGTATTCTCGTACTTGCAATCTTTCGAACGTTGGAACGGATCGGTAGCAGCGACTCGGAAGACCTGTTGTTGACGACAGTGCACCCTCGAGCCGTCGTCGTAGGACTCATCACAGCGGAGATCGGTCGCGTGACGGTATGGTTCGGTCTTCCCCTGGGAGCAGTGTTCCTCACGTTCGCGCTCGGGCTCGGTTCACCCTGGCTTCCTCTCGCGGTTAGCTTCGTTCTGCTCCCGATCGTTTGTTGGGCAGCCGTCTGGGGCTACGCCAGTGGACTGGCTCTCCTGCGCGTGTTCCGACACCTCCCCACCGTTCACCGCACCCTGAAGGTGGGAGGTGTCGTCGCAATGCTCGGCCTGGTCGTCGCATCCCAGTTCGTCGGTCGATACGTCGTCGAGGAAGGCGTCTCGATACGCGCAATTCTCGAGATACTCACGTTCGCGCCACTGACAGACTACGTTGCGCTGGCATTCGTCGGGACACGACTCGAACAGCCGACGTCAATGGCAGCAGTCGGCGTCCTCGGCGTACTGCTCGCAACGACGCCGCTCGGACTCTCACTCGCGACTCGACAGGCATCGACGCTGTGGTTCACCGACAGGCCAATTTCTAGTGCGTCGAAAGCAGAGACGACATCCGCTGGCGGATTCCAAGCACCACGACCGTTCGCGTGGCGAAAGTCAGGGCGTATCGCATGGGGGATTCTGATCCGCGGTGTTCGGAACCCCGGAGAACTCGGTCATCTCGTGATGATTCTGTTTTTCATCGGACCGCTGGGCACGACGGTCGTCCAGTCGTCAGGCGACGCACTCGGACCGCTCGTTGCCGGAACAGGTGTGGGGATTGGGACGTATCTCGCGGGCGCGACCTTCGGACTGAATCCGCTCGGCGACGACCGGCCGCAGCTGCCACTCCTCTTGCTCACCACGACTGAGACCCGGACGGTGGTACGGGGACGCGTTGTCGCTGGCCTCGCCATCGGAATTCCGGTTGCGATGCTCGTTTCTCTCGCTTCTATACTACTCGGAACGGCGCTAAAGTATGCGATCGCGTTTGCTGTCGTCGGTGTCGGGATGTGTCTCGCAGCAGCGCTGTTTGCCGTCGGGATCGGAGCCGTGTACCCGATCTACGAAGAGCGCGAATTCTGGGGGACCGAGACAGTCGTCCCCTCAACTCTCGTAATGATCGGATACATGTTTATCGTGGGCGGCGGCACCATCATCGGATTGATTACAACATGGTACACTCTCACCGGGCACGTCACCGTAACACCCGTACTGGGCATCGGCGTGGGTGTGTATCTCCTGCTGACGATGGGGATGTCGTATGGCTCATATCGGTATGCTCTGCGGCGATATCGTCGATACACCGTTGATTAAGCAATTGTATCATTTAATAGAAGATTCAATAGAGAAATTGGAGAAGGCCAGATTCCCCGTCTAAGTCTTACTATCTATTCCTAGTAAATGCTCCTAGTATTGAATAGGAGTCCTGGAGCACTTTCTGAGTCGGGGAATTGGGCGACACTTCACTACGGGAAGCGCGACGGAACCGTCCAGATGTTCGCCGTCTACAATCGGGAGCACCATCGGTTCGAAGACGCCGCACTAGCCTGGGAGGAGCAGGATTTCCTCGAGAATCGCCGAGTTGTTGGCCGGTGATTGCTCGCTTCAGGAAGCCGTCGACTGCACCGTCGTCGAGGAGGCTAAGCGCTACACGGTTGCGCAGTGGGCTGCAATCAGAGGGGTCACCGAGGACGCCGTTCGCTCGAACATCAACTCGGCTCGCGAGAAGTTGCTTGCCGAAGAAGATCGCGAATTGAGTGAAGAATCGCCCAGGAGCGGATGGGAGGGCGTGTGCGTGGACTCCCGACGACACCAGCTGTTGCTGATCGGCGTCATCGGTCCATTCGAAGTTTTTAGCGATCGGTTATTCGCGGAACCCGAGTAACCGAAGGCCGTTCAGGGAAACAAGGACCGTCGAGCCCTCGTGGCCGATCACGGCCAGCGGCAGGGGGATACCGCGTAACAGAATCGTGCCAACCATCAGCGCGATCGCACCGAACGCGATTGCGAGGTTAACTGTCAGCGTCCGGCGCGTTCTGCGACCGAGCCCGAGCACGTAGGGGATCTTCCCGATGTCGTCGCCCATCAACACGACGTCAGCCGTCTCGAGCGCTACATCGGTACCAGCCCCACCCATTGCGATACCGAGTGTTGCCGTCGCCAGCGCCGGAGCGTCGTTCACCCCGTCACCCACCATCGCCACGTTCTCGTATCGCTTGACCAGCTCTTCGATGGTCGCCACCTTCTCTTCCGGCAGCAGTTCCGCTTGCACCTCGTCGATACCGACTTCGTCCGCGATCTGCTGGGCGACGCGCTCGTTGTCGCCGGTCAACATGACGATGTGCTCCACGCCGAGCGACCGGAGGTCCTCGATCATTTCTGCAGCCCCGGGGCGGACCGTGTCGGTGAACGCCAGCCATCCCAGTACCGTGACGTCGTTGCCGTGCTCGCGGGCGACGAGGACGCTCGTCTTCCCCTCCGCCTCCAGGGTCTGAAGCCGATCGAGACCAGGTTCGAGCCCCTCGATCGCAGCGTCTTCGAGAACCGTCTCGACGTAACTTCGATTCCCGATGTGGATGGTTCCGTCGTCGACATCGGCGCGAACGCCTTTCCCGGCCTCCGACTGAAACCGTCGCGCGTCGGGAACGTCAAGAGCGCGGTCTTCGGCTTCCGAGACGGTCGCACGAGCCAAGTGATGCTCCGAGCGGGCCTGTACGGCGGCCGCGAGCGAGAGCAGTTCGTCCGGCGTCAGTGACTCGTCCGCGAGGCCGTCACGGACGAACACGTCCGTCAGCTGTGTCTCACCTCGCGTGAGCGTACCGGTCTTGTCGAACGCGACCGCGTCGATGTTCGCCGCCGCCTCGACGTGCTCGCCGCCCTTGAACAGGACGCCCTGCCTGCCGCCGGAGGCGATCGCCGACAGCACCGCCGCCGGCGTGGAGATGATGACCGCACACGGCGACGCGGCGACCATCAGGGTCATCGCGCGGTAGAACGTACTGGTGAACTCACTCCCGAGTGCGAGCGGAATCGCGATGGCCGCTATCGTGAGGACGAACACGCCGATGACGTACGGTTGTTCGAGGCGGTCGATGAGCCGCTGTGTCGGGGCCTTCTCACTTTGGGCGCGTTCGACCATGTGGATGAGGCGACTGATCGCCGATTCGTGGGCTTGCCGCGTGACTTCGATTTCGAGGCTACCACTCTCGTTGATCGTTCCACCGAACACCTCGTCCTCGGGTTCCTTCGGCACGGGCACTGACTCGCCGGTGAGCGACGCCTGATCGACCGTCCCCTCGCCGGACGTGACGACGCCGTCGAGCGGGATTCTGTCGCCGGGACGAACGACGAACACGTCACCGACGGCGACATCGTCGATGGGAACGGTGACTTCCTCGCCGTCGCGTAGCACCTGGGCTTCGTCCGGTCGCATCTCGACGAGGGACTTGATCGCCCGGCGTGAACGGCCGATCGCGTAGTGCTGGAGCGTGTTCGACAGCGAGAACAGGAACAACAGCATCGCGCCCTCGAACGGTGCGCCGATCGAGAGCGCGCCGAGCGCGGCGACGATCATCAGGAGGTCGATGTCGACTGCACGGTGGCGCAGCGTCCCGATGGCCCCCTTGAGCCCGTACCAACCGCCGAAGACGTATGCGACGGCGTAGCCGGCCCACCTGAGCAGTTGTGGTCCCTCGAGGTACCCGGTCACGAGACCGGTCACCATCCCGAGCAGCGTCAAGCCGACGAACACTGCCTCCCGCCTGAGTTCCGAGCGGGTACTCACGTCATCCGCTGCCGTATCGGTGTCGTCCTGGATCGAGACGTTACGGTCGCGGACTGCGTCTCGAATCGTTTCTTCCGAGGTGACGCTCCCGTCGTAGGTGATCCGCGCGCTCCCCGTTCGAAACGAGACGTCGACGTCGTGGACGCCGGAGAGACGCTGCAGGTGTCGTTCGAGTGCCCGCGCTCCCGCTTCACCACGACCACCCCGCCGTTCAATTCGAACAGAACACGTCGAGAGAGACGGAGATTCAGTAACGGCCACGTTCTCGGTACCTATGGTTTGTGTTGATTTCACGTTTTAGATACTCCAGCAAGCATTCGTCGGACTACATAGATCGACCCACAGCACCCTCAGAACGCTCTTGGGTGGCAGCCCATTAATAGAAGAGATCATCCAATAATCGTCACCGGGATCTGTGCCCGGCGGGTAACTGTTTCGGCGACACTTCCGAGGAGCGTCCGGTCGATTCCTGACCGTCCGTGGCTACCCAGAACGATCTGGTCGATCCCGTGATCGCTGGCATATTCGAGGATCGTACGCGCCGGCCGACCGACTTCTGTGACAGTCTGGAGGTCAATTCCGTGCTCTGCCGCGAGCTTCGTAGCCGTCGTATGAATGTTGGTGGCGCGTTCTTGGGCGTTGTCATACCAATCCTCAGCGACTGGCAAGCCACCAGCCTCCACGTCGATTACCGAGTCGACCGGATTGATGACGTACAGTGTGGTGATGGTTGCGTCCGGGAAGTTCTCAAGAGCGTAGGTGAGCGCACGCTCGGCAAGCGGCGAGCCGTCGAAGGCGACGAGAACGGTGTCGGGCATACGAATGGATTTGAGACGAGTTGAGAAGAGTCTAGTGCCGGGAACACGGCGGCCGGGAGTACCGTTAACTACGATGTGGCCACAAAAGTTGGTGTGTCTAGTATCAGCACGTGGATCGATCAGCATCGCCTCCTGAGTTTCGTTGTAATCGCGTACGCTTTCACTTGGACGATCCAGGGCGCGCTCGCGTATTCGGGCATGGAAGCCTCCTGGACGCACTCGATCCTGATCGGATTCGGCGGGTTCGGTCCACCAATTGGTGCCGCAGTCGTCATCTGGGCCTCCGGTGGGAGCCTCCGAACCTGGGTCGGACAGATGTTCAAATGGCGAATCGGTGTGAAATGGTGGGCGCTCGCGATTGGACTCCCGTTCATCATCCTCTCACTCGGCGTCTTGCTGTTCGTCGTAGGCGGAGGTCCGATTGACCTCACCGAGTTCGAATCACCGTTCATCTATCTGTTCGCGATGACGTGGGGGACCGTCTGGGGTGGCGGCCAGGAGGATCTCGGCTGGCGTGGCTTCATGCTGCCCATACTCCAGAACTCCTACAGCGCGCTGACCTCGAGTGCGATCGTGGGCGTCACGTGGGCCGCCTGGCACGTCCCGCTGTTCCTGAACGCCACGACCACCCACGGCGGCTGGCCGCTCTCCCAGCAACTCCTCTGGATGGTCTCCATCCTTGCAGGCTCGATTCTCTGGACGTGGATGTACAACAGCACCGGGGGGAGCGTCCTCGCCGTCGCGGTATTCCATGCGGGCGTCAATGCGATGGGAATCTTCCATCCCGCCGATCCAGAGGCGCTCATCCCGAACGGTGTGCCTGACCCCTGGCTGAACCTGCTCGCCGAAGTCACCGGAGCAGTTCCACTCGTGCTGATTGCGATCTTGCTGGTCTTCGTCTACGGCGCTGACCGCCTCGCGAACCGCGACCCACCAACTCCCCAAGACGCCGGCCTCCCACCGGAGACCGAGTCAGAAGACCTTGGGTGAGCACACCCACCAACAATGGACTCCTATTACGAGTTCGCAGTTGCTCCAGTTCGAACCAACACCTCCGTCGCGCCGTGACTGGGCTGGAAGTTCGGGGCCGACTAGAATTTATTGAGTGCCGCAGCGAAGGAGTGTGCAGAGGTGTGAGAACACGTGAGTTCCTTTCTGATACTCTACGGGACGGGCGAAGGCCAAACGGCGAAGATCGCAGAGCGGATCGCGACCACAGTCAGCGAGCGCGGCCACGAGGTGAGCGCGATAGACGTGCATGACCGACCGGACCCGTTCACACTGGAAGAGTACGATGCTGTCGTCGTGGGCGCGTCGATCCACGTCGGCAAACATCAGGACGAGGTCCGTGACTTCGTCACCGAGAATCGGGGCGCCCTATCGGGGATGCCGACTGCGTTCTTCCAGGTGTCGCTGTCCTCGGCAAACGAGGAGAAGCGCGAAGAGGCTGCGGGATACGTCGAATCGTTCGTCACGGAAACCGGATGGCATCCGGATCGAATCGGGCAATTCGGCGGCGCGCTTCGGTTCTCCGAGTACGGGTTTCTCAAACGCCTGATGATGAAGCAAATCGCTAAAGACCTACTCGCCGAGGAGCGGAAATCGACGGGTGATATCGAGTTCACCGACTGGGACGCTGTCGACGCCTTCGCAGCGGATGTCGCCGCGTTCGTCGAAGGCCGTCTCGGCGTTGTCACGGACACCACTGAGGATCCGGCGGCATGACAGCCTCGCAACCGCCCCGACGACTCACTCGGCCCTATCTTGCTGCGTCGACGCTTACCCTCCTGCTCGCGGTTATGGGGACTAGCGTTGGCCTATTCGTTCCCGAGTTCTACCGAGACGCCGAGGTTCTCCTCCCACAGTTGTACGGACAGGACCTGCTGACGCTCGGCATCGCCGTCCCTACACTTGCCGGCGCCCTCTATTACGCGCACCAGGGGTCACTACGGGGCTATGTCGTTTGGCTCGGTGTCACCGGCTACCTTCTCTATACGTACGCTTCGTATGCATTACTCACAGCGTTCAACGAGCTTTATCTTGTCTACGTCGCGCTGTTCGGACTGACGTTGTTCACGCTCATCGGCGGGATCGCTCGCATCGATCCGACAGACTTGGAAGAGGCATTCGACGATCACCCGGTTCGTGGCTACGTCGCGTTCCAGCTTCTCGTCGCCGGCCTCGTGGCACTGATGTGGCTCGCCGAGGTCGGTCCGGCGAGCCTCACCGGAACCAGACCCCCAAGCATCGCCGAAACGACGCTCCCGGTTCCCGTTATCCAGTCACTTGATCTCGGCGTCGTCGTCCCGTCGTTCGCCCTCTCGGCGGCTTTTCTCTGGAAGCGACGAGCGTGGGGATACGTCTTTACCGGCGTCCTCCTGGTGAAGGGTACCACCCTCGGCCTCGCAGTCCTCGCCATGATTGTATTCATGCTCCAGAACGGCCAATCCGTCCCGCTTCCTCAGATCGTATCGTTCGCTCTCCTGAGTCTCGCTGGTCTCACCCTTGTGGCCCGTTTCATCCGAGCCATCCCTTCTAGTGCTTCTATAACCCATCCTCCCACCGGAGGTAGTACACAAACAGACTGACCAGAGAACAGACCGACCCAACGCCGACCACAGAGCGAGTGATTACCGCGTGAGAAAAACTCGGGGGATGACGGTTAATTCTGCTCCGACGTGACAAGGCAAAGCTTCAACACGTTCGAAGCGGGTCCCTCCCCTGCAATCTACGTGGACGGCCGGCAGGGATGGGCCCAGATCGATGGCCATCTCCACGCCGGAATGGGGCGATACGACGGTCCATCTCGGTGAGAATCCACAACACTGGCGCGTGAGCGACGACAGTGAAACTACTTTTTTCGTTGCACTGAGATTCAGCATCGTATGTCTCCAACCGAGCATGCCTCCTCCTCCTTCGCAAAGCCGTTCGGCGTGACGCTGCTAGCCGGTACGCCTGGAATCGTCGCCCTCAGTGGGTACATCTATCTCACGACGCCGACGACGGCCATCCCGACCGGTCTATCGCTTCCACTCTTCGCTGTGTCTGCCGGGGTCAACTCACTTCTTCTGCTCGCCGTCGCGTGTCTAATCGGTACGTACACGGCTCCGCGAGTAGAGCTGCCATCGTACCTTATTGACTGGGCAAGGACAGGCGACGACGTCTGGCGACGCCTCCGGCCCGAGATTCGACTTGCCGTCGGCCTCGGCGTTATCGGGGGACTACTGATTCTACTTCTCGATGTCGCGCTGGCACCGTTCATCGCTCAGAACCTGCCCCAGTCAGCGATCGGGGCGACCGACGCGACTGTGGTGAGCGTCCTCGCGTATGCACCGGTCAGGTTCCTCTATGGTGGCATCACGGAGGAGCTACTGCTCCGCTACGGACTCATGTCGGCGCTCACATTCATCGGCTGGGTGCTCACCGGCCGTCGGTCGGACGGCCCCGGATCGGGAGTCATGTGGGTCGCGATCGTCATCTCTGCAGTGCTGTTCGGGATCGGCCATCTCCCGGCGCTCGCACAGTCCGTCGGCCTAACCCCAGCACTCGTCGCCCGGACAATTCTTCTGAACGCGATCGCAGGCGTCCTCTTTGGGTGGCTGTACTGGCAACGGAGCCTCGAAGCGGCGATGGTGGCCCACGCCGCCTTCCACGTCCCCTTGGTAGCACTCTCGCTCGTACAAGTCGCGCTACCCTGACTGTAGTGAATCCCGCCCCTCCACCTATCACGGTGGCCCCAATTTATCAGAGGTGCAGTCTCACGACATATCAAGAACATCGGAATGGAGCTGAGAGCATACATCCGAGAACAACGGTGGACGACAGTAGCCGGCTACGGCCTCTTCGTCGCGCTGATGGTCGCCGGTTACTACTACAACATCACGTTCGTCCAGCTCGGACTCATCGACCTCGGGACACGCCTCGTTGGGCTGTCCGAGACGGCCGTCTCGATGTGGATGGCGGCGCTCGCGCTCGTGACGCTCGCCGTCGCCATCGCGACCGGTATGACGATGGACCGCCGCGGGTGGAGCACGGACCTCCGCACGAAACTCCGACTCCTGCTCGGCGTGGTCTGCCTCCAGTTCGCACTCACGCTCGTTGCCCCGATGGTTCGGACCGCTCTCGCCTTCGGTGCATGGATAATCCTGGCGTCGATTGGGCTCGGTATCGGATTTCCAGTCTCGTTCTCACTCGCAATCGATCTCATTCCCGTTCCGGACCGGGGCTACGTCGCCGCGGCGATCACGGCCATCGCGTACTTCCTGGCGAACGCAATTCCTCTCTCTTGGTCGGTCGACGTCTTCAGTCAGCTGATGGTCGCCGCGATGGCGCCGGGCCTTCTCGTGCTCGGCATCCTGTCGTTCGCAAGCTTCGACCGTCTCGATGCGATCCTCGACGCCCTCGGGGCGCAACACGAGACGTACGGCACTGGACGATTCTGTCACGGGGATCCTGTTCGTACGTGGAGTCTGGCATTCGCCGTCCCGGTCGTCCTGATGTTCGGTGTGTTCTTCATCGACAGCCTCGGATTCCTTCGGATCATCGACACGCCGTCGCTCCTCCTGAGCTCCTGGCAGTCGCCGGAGTTCTCGACGCGCCTGTTCATCGCCGTCGCACACGTGGTCGGTGCTGTGATTGCCGGCGTCATCTACTCGAACTACTCGCTCTCGCGTATCTTCCTCTGGACGTTCGCACTGTTCGCGCTCACACACGTCATGTACACGTCCGACCTCCGTTTCGCAGAGTTGTTCCCGTCCATAGCCGGCGACGAAACGTCCCCCCTGAACCCCGCCCTGTACGCGGTGGCAGTGAGCTTCTACACGACGCTGAACTTCGCGCTCTGGCCCGACCTCTCGACGTCGGAGACGATCGGCACTCACTCCGCGATCGGGATCGGCGTCGCCGGGTGGCTCGCCACGTTCTCGAGTACCGCGCTCGCGCTGTACTTCCAGGCGGCCGACCTCACGCTCCTCTCGCACCTGAACGTGGTACAGGCGCTCTCCCTGCTCCTCTTGTTCGGGCTCGCGGTCGGCCTGTACGCTAGACGGATGGTTGAACTCGCTCGCGAAAAACGAGGTACGAGTGCATGAGTCCGACGGAGGCCATCCCACTCCTCATCGTCGTCCTTCTCATGATCTCTATCGGGGGCGGCGACGTCCAGGAGATGTCCGTGACGTTTCAGGGCGCCACCGACATCGACTCACTCGCTGACGTCCACGTCGTCGCCGGCGGGACCACCACCGTCCCCAGTGACGCGACCGTCAAGGGCGACGTCTACGTAATCGGCGGGACCGCAGACATCAACGGCACCGTCGACGGCGACGTGACGCTCCTCAATGGGAACCTCTCGGTAAATGACGGCGCGACCGTGACCGGGACCCTCCAGACGTATTCAGGCTCCGCTGCGGTCAGCTCCGACGCGTCGGTCGGCCGCGTGTCGCAATTCGAGCCGCCAACCCCGTCGAGTTCGCCCGCTCAGCGGATCGGGGCGTTCCTCCTGCAGTTCCTCGTCCTCGGCGCGTTCGGGTGGTGGCTCGTCGAACGGCACCCACTCGTCATCGAGAACGTCGGCGCGGCGATCACCGAGCACGCGCTCGTCAGCGGCGTCGTCGGCAGCCTCGGCGCAACGACCCTCCTCGTGCTCTTCGTCTATATGGCGTTCACCCTCATCCTGCTCCCGCTCGCCATCGTCGGACTGTTCGCCGAGTTTCTGGTCATCCTCTACGGCCAGGCTGTATTCGGATACCTCATCGGGAGGCGCCTCCCGATCGAGCGCGACGGTGTCGCGACGCTCGCAGGAATAGCCGCGTTCCTGCTTGTCCTCGAGCTCGTCGGGCTCGTTCCCTACCTCGGCGGGATCGCACAACTAACCGTCGCAGTCGTCGGATTCGGTGCCGTCCTGAACACGTACTTCGGCCTCCAGCGATTCGAGCCCGTCACGATCCCGGGAGGTACCTGACCGTGTACGCAGCGTTTCCCCACCCGAGTACCCGAATCGAGGTGTCTAGGCGATGGTAACAGCACTCCACATGGGCTGGCGACACGTCCTGTTCGCGAACTGGCCCATCGATCCCGAGATCCTCGACGCCCACCTTCCGTCGGCACTCTCGGTCGATACGTACGACGGCGACGCGTGGCTCTCCGTCGTCCCCTTTACGAACGTGGATGTCCGGCCGACGTGGA
The DNA here is from genome assembly GCF_045690335.1 of Haloplanus litoreus. Lineage (GTDB taxonomy): Archaea > Halobacteriota > Halobacteria > Halobacteriales > Haloferacaceae > Haloplanus > Haloplanus litoreus. Next base: position 99,869 of record NZ_CP147875.1, read on the forward strand.
TCCCCGAAGGCTGGGGGTTCCCTCTTCCCGAACTCAACCTCCGGACGTACGTCACCCACGACGGCCACGCCGGAGTGTACTTCTTCAGTCTCGATGCCCAGGGCATCTTCGGCGTCGGCGGCGCACGCCTCTTCCATCACCTCCCGTACTATTACGCACGTTGTTCGCTCACCGAAGACGACGGGGACGTCAGGTTCGAGAGCAGGCGATTGCATCCCGGCGCTCGCCCGGTTCACTTCGAGGGGACCTACGGTCCATCAAGTCCAAAGCTCGACGTACAGGCGGGCTCGCTCGAAGAGTTCCTCACCGAGCGCTACCGGTACTACACGGAGGCACAGGACGGCTCGCTGCGGTACGCAGCCATCGACCACGAGCCGTGGTCGCTGTACGAGGCTGACCCGACCATCGAGAGCAACACGCTGTTCAAGGCCAATGGGTTCGCCCATCCCGAGACCAAACCCGTCCACTACTACAGTCCCGGCGTGACGACGATCGCGTCACCAAACCGCCGGGTGTGATCGAATGTCGCCTCGCTCGCACGCCACCGCTGTCGCAGACTGGTCGCCCCGAACAATACTCCTCGGGTACACCGCTCTTACGTACACCATCTCGTGGTCGCTGTGGAGCGTGTGGGCGATCAGCGAGACCGGGGCGACGCCCACAGGAACGATCCTGTTCGTGCTCGGCGGGCTCGGACCGTTCGCCGCGAGTGCCGTCCTCGTTCGGGCATCGGATCGATCCGTGAGGGCGTGGCTTCGGGACGTCTTCGAGGCTCGCGTCGCACTGCGGTACTATATACTTGCTCTGGCGCTTCCGGTCGCCCTGTTTCTCGGTGCCGCCGTGATCCACGTTGTCATCTTCGATGGCGCCGTGACACCGGACGTGCTTCCGGGCGTCATCGAGTATCCGCTCTTCCTGGGGTTCGTCGTGCTGCTCGGCGGCGGCCTCGAGGAACCTGGCTGGCGCGGGTACCTCCTGCCAGCACTTCAAGAGACGTACAGCCCGCTCACGGCCGGGCTCATCGTCGGTGTCGTCTGGGCCGGGTGGCATCTTCCGCTGATTCTTATTCCGGGCACCATCCAGCAGACGCTCCCACTCGGCCTCTATCTGCTCCAGCTCGTCGAACTCTCGATTCTATTGACGTGGCTCACGAACCGATCCGACGGTAGCGTCCTGCCGACGATACTCTTGCACGCGGGCGGCAACGCGCTCCTGAATTACTACCCTGTGGGGGGTGTCGCGGGTGCGACGACGTTCCTCGGACTCGGACTTCTCGTCGGGACACTCACCGTCGCCGTCGGCGTTCTCGTCACCGTCGCCGGGACGTCGCTTGGCGTTGCCCGTCCGGCTCGTTAATGTATTTGTCAGCAGAGCACGATGCCTGTCCGTATGGCGGCGTCGAACGCGACCGGGCCGATCGGTCGGGTGTCGAAACGAATCGGGTGGTACGTCAACCACGACGACGTCCTCGTCCGGTTCGTCTCGCTGTGGGTCGTCGTCGCGAGCGTGTTCACGGCGGCTTGGATTCTCAGCTACCTCTTCCTTCCCCAGGGGCTGTTACGCGGCGGAAACCCGGGCGCAGCCACGGGGTACGCGGGGACTATCACGCGGGAGTTTCTGTGGCTGTTCGGGTGGAACGTCGGTGTCTCCCTGATCGCCGTCGGCGCGAACACGCTCCGGTCGGTGAACACACCGATGGGATACGTCATCGAGGTCGTTCAGGCGCCCTGGTACGGGGCAGTCTGGGGAACCGGGTCCCTCGCAATCGGGACGGGAGAGCGCATCGTACCGTCGTTGACCGTACTCTTTGAACGCAGCGGCCCGATGGAGATCACGGCGCTCGTCGCGGTCGTGGTCGCGACGCGGGGCGTAATGCTGTGGCATCAGGAATCCGGCCCCCGGTGGAAAGAGGAGTTCGTCCGCGTACGGTCGCCCAGCGACTGGTCGCTGACGCGCCGTGAGTGGGCGCTCCTGGTCGGCGGGTATCTGTTGCTGGCCGTCGCCTGCTACCGGGAAGCCGTCGCGATAGCACAGGTCGCCGGATGACGAAGGTGGAATCGTATGCCTATGTGCGGAAAGTGGCTGTAATGATCTGTCGTTGAGGCATGGAGAGATTTCCTCTGAGAGAAGGTTAACCGCGGCCAGGGTTCGACGTCCTTACTTTTGAGTCGAGAGCCCCAATCGGACCACATGGCATCACTAGTGGCTCGTTTTCGCCGGTTTCCACGCGATCGCCCGATCCTCGCGCTCGCGACCACCATCCTGACCGTCGAAATCGTCGGGGCTTCCGGGTCCATCTTTACGGCGCAAGGTCTCAGCACGTGGTACGACACCCTTCAGCGGCCGATGCTTGCGCCACCGAACTGGGTATTCGGTCCCGTCTGGACGGTCCTGTTCGCACTCATCGGAGTCGCGCTATGGCTCGTCTGGCGACGACTCGATTCGTCACCTCGCGAAGCGCGGGTCGGGTTCGGCGTATTCGTGGTACACTTCGCCTTCAATGTGGGATGGTCGGTCGTCTTCTTCGGCATGCAGGAGATTGGATGGGGGCTGGCCGTGATCGGACTCCTCTGGCTGCTCATCGTCGCAACGATGTGGGCCTTCAGTCGCGTTGATCGACGGGCGGCTCTCCTCCTCGTCCCGTATCTCCTGTGGGTCTCCTTCGCCGCCTATCTCAACTACCGCTTCTGGGTGTTGAATTAGCTCGCGACTCCTGATCACTCGTCCCTACGAACACCGTTACGGCCCGAATTGCACGGTTCGCGGATACCTCATCTGACCCAGCCCTGCGCGCCCTGTAGTTATCACGACTCCCGATACCTCTCATCAGTTGAGGGTTTCAATAAGGCCAGTTAGCTCAGATCGGCCCGGCGAAACCTGAGATACCCGACGAGGAGCGGGACGACTGCCCAGGCGAGTAGGATAATCAGGAATACGGCTGGATCGAGGTAGCTAGGTGTCGGGCCGCCGATCCGCGCTTCCACAGCAGTTCCGCCACCGAGCAACAGTCGCTGGACGAGCGCGTTGTACGCCCCGGTCGGACTGAACCCCTGTAAGAGCAGGAACCAGGCGGGCACGACTCCACCGGGCATCTCGCCAGTGATCAGCAAGTGAACCGCATTGGGAGCCAGATCCCAGAGGAGCGTCAGCCCGAGGTATGCCGTGATTGCCAAGGTCATTGCACGGGCGCGTGTCGCCGTGACGGCCGAAATCCCGATGGCGATGCCGACGAACGAAACGCCGAGAAGGACGGTCAAGACCGTCGTCCCGATGAAGGCACCCACCGGTAGTCCGCCGTAGAGAACCGCCGTGACCACGCCTGATACCACGAACCCTAGCGCGAGTCCGATAGCGACCACGCCACTTCGGCCGAGGAACTTCCCGAGGAGCACCTCGCCCCGCGACGGCGGGAGTCCAAGGATCACCTTCAGACTTCCTGACTCCCGTTCGCCGGCAATCGCGAGATAGGCGGCGATCAGCGCCATGATCGGGACGAGGAGTCCCGCGAACTGCGAAGCGCCGCCGATGGCCATCTCGGCACCGCCTTCGACATCGGGGATAAGTAGTGAGATACCCGCCGACAGCGACGTCATCACGGCGATGATGACGACGATGCCCCAGATCATACGCGACCGGAGGGCGTCGGCGAATTCCTTGCGAGCGATCGTCAGCCAGATCGTAGCAAGCGTCATCGCTCCACCTCCGAAGTATCAACTTTTGGGGGTGCATCGCCAGTGTAGGCGCTGAACAGATCTTCCAACGACGACTCCTCGATCGTCACGTCGAGAATTGCAGCGCCATCATCGCGTATGCGGTCGATCACGTCGACTTTCGCTGTGGCCTCATCAACGCTTACGCGAATTGTTCGGCCATCGACTGCGACGTCGGAGACACCGGCTAACTCCCCGAGGGTCAGCGAGTCCGGGATGGCATCGACTGAGAGCGTTACCGTCGATCCCGTTCCGAGCGCGTCGCGAAGCCCGTCGATCGAATCGATAGCGACGAGTCGCCCACGGTTGAGTATCGCGACGCGGTCACACACAGCTTCGACCTGACTGAGAATGTGACTGGAGAAGAAGACTGTCTTCCCCCGGTTGGCGTGGTTTCGAGCAATCTCACGGACGAGGCGAACGCCGTTGGGGTCGAGTCCCGAAGACGGCTCGTCGAGAATCAGCAGTTCGGGATCGCCGACGAGGGCGATCGCGAGGGCCAATCGCTGCATCATCCCTTTCGAATAGCCACTGACGACTCGGTCGGCAGCTGCAGCATCGAGGCCGACTCGATCAAGGAGGTCGTCGACAGTGTCGTCGGATTGCTTCAACGCGACTGCGTACTCCAGGTGTTTACGACCGGTGAGGCGGTCGTAGAGTCCGTATCCATCCGGAAGAATGCCGACTCGTTCGTGGATTTCTCGCGTCTCATTCTGGGCGTCGTATCCGAGAACAGTTGCGCTTCCTGCCGACGGGCGGACGTAGTCCATAATCACATCGATCGTCGTCGATTTGCCGGCGCCATTCGGCCCGAGAAACCCGAATATCTCGCCTTCGTAGACTGTTAGATCAAGATCGTCAACGGCGAGAACGTCCTTCCCATATCGTTTTGTCAGTCCTGTGGTCTGGATGGCAATCGCCCCGTTATTGGCCGAATCTCTCGAATCGGATATCGAACGAGAAGGAGTTTCCATATTGCCCGTACGTATACACTCCCCAAAATTCCATGGCATAGTTATTCACAACGCGATGAAGACAGAGAATACGTTCATCTAGCGGGGGCTCTAACTTCTGCATATGCTCCGCAAAGTCCTGACGTCGATAACGATCGTCGAAGCCCTGTGGCCGGAGACACTAATTGATACTGCCGAGGGGATCGCGCTGGATAATCCAGACGAGTGTGAATTGAAGTCATGGGTGGTTCCCGGTGCACGACTCGAAGGGCTTGTCTTCCTCGTACTGATGTGGCGAAGCAATACATCGTATTCACGGTTCAAGAAATTCCTCGGCGTTATCGGAATTCTTGCGCTGCTATACCCACGTGCATACGTTGATTACGCAGCCGAGATTGCGTACACTGACGCCACCACCTGTGAATGGAAATCGTGGGTATACCCCGGAACTCGCCTCATCGGGTTACTGTATGTGAGTATCGCCCTGGCTGAACTCAGAAAGCGTTGACTCTGTGTTGGTAGAATGCGTGGCTGAATATGATCCGCCCCCGCCAGCTAGTTCGCGGGTGAGGTTTGATCTGTAGTATATGACATCAACTGGTGAGTCTGGGACATCGGTGCATCTGTTATCGCGGCATCGGATCACGATCGCGATCTTCTGGACGGGACTCGCACTCACTGCACTGGTGATTACTCCGCTAATGCTACGGACGACGACGCCGATCTTCCAGATGTTCTGGTTGATCGTCCCGTTGATCAGTCTCATTCGGCATCGCAACACCGACCGGGTTGGATTTCGAACTCCTGACCGTGAACAAGGACTTCGAGCGGCGATCGCTGCGGGTATCGTGTATGGGACTCTACTCATCCTCGTTGAACCGTGGAGTGGTGTCTATGACCGGTTGCTTGTCCTCGCATTCGAAGGTCCTGATCCCACGTTCGCGTGGTTAGTTCGGTTTGATGGTGTAGATGGATGGGTAGGTCTGGCTCTGTTCAGCGGCTTCGTAACCCTGTATAGCGAAGAACTGTTCTTTCGTGGCTGGTTGCTACAGGCGTTGAACCAGCGGACGACACCGAGAGTAGCAGTCGCTGGTCAGGCAGTTGTATTTACTATCTTCCAATCCATTCCCATCTTCTTTTTCGAACCGCTTCAGGCTGGGCTGTATCTCCTTGTCTATGCCTTCGGGCTTGGCGTAATCGTCGGTTCAGCCGCCCAACGAACACAGAGTATCTGGCCGGGGTTAGCAGTCGTGACTGTCGCAAACCTCGTTCTCACTGCAATACTCGTCTGAAACCATGTGCGGAACTACCTGATCCGTCGCTCCGGAGGACGTCCCGACGTCAGTAGCCCCGCCGAACTTCGCCCTCGGTTGGATCGGACCCCGGAAGCTACACCAGATGTCCGACCGTACTCACTGACCGTCCGTCGTCCGTTCGATGGAAGATTCGGCCTATGAATCGCCGAACGACTCGGAGAACGTCGTCTGTCGATCGCTGGGACCCGAACGTCGTCGGGTGCGGAACGAGTCCCGGAGTCCCAACGCGAGTGCACCCAATCCCAGCAGGAGTGCACCGAATACGAGGAATCCGCCCAGGACCGGGATCAAATCCAGAACTGCGAACCCGACGAGGCCGGCCACGAGCGCCAACCACCGGTCGTCCCGTCCGGCCCGTCGGAGAACCCACGCACCGACGGCGTACTGGCCGTAGACGACTCCAACCCAGATTGCGAGCCCGAACGCAATTGCGCCGAGGACGGCAAGTGGAATGCCGATGATCGTAATGGCGACCAGCGCAAGGAGGATCGGTCCTCCGATGAGGGTCAGCAATCCAACGCCGCCGGTTTTCGCAGGCTCGTCGGACACACGACCCGCAAGCCTCGCCGAGAAGGCCGGAAAGAGGGCGAGCAGAATCACTCCGAGTAGAAGATTTGCGAGGAGGCTGTACCCCGTTGTTACCCAGTTGGGAAGGGTGAAGGTACCGACGTTGCCTCGGAGATCCGGATCCTCGACGACGCCGCCCGCGACTGTCGCCGCGGGATCTTGCCTGAACTCAGCAGCGTCGTAGCGGAGCTCGCCACCGATATCTGCGTTCGGTCCAAGCACGATTGTCTCAGCGCCGACACGGACGTCGCCGTCAATCTGGCCGTCTATGCGGACGTATCCCGCGCCAATCTCAACGTCGCCGCCAATCGTGGCGGTCTCGGTCACTTGGACGTTTCCGCTGCCAGCGGTAACGTCGCCTCCAACCTCACCGTCGATACGGACGTCCCCGGCCGCGCCGGAGATCGATCCCCCGACGCGCCCGCCCTCGGCGACATGAATTGTCCCGGCGGCCCCGGAGACATCTCCCGTGACGGTTCCACGGACTACGATGCTCCCCGCGAGTGCGTCGACGCTGGAGACTGTTTGCCCTTCTTCGACGACAATCGTTCCCGAGGCACCCCTAACGGACTGTGCCGCTGCGACGCCTGTCACCGTCGAAAGGAGGAGCACCGCGACGAGGGCGACTACGACGCCCCGGCGCTCCGCCGTCCCGAACGATAGACGCATATCATTCATTTCAACTCCATTACTTAAGAAGATGATGCGCTTCACGTGGTACAAGACGTACCAACCTTCACTCCAAATTCCGTCATTGGGGGAAACAGGGCCTCTCCTCCAGCAACAACCAACATCGCTGCTCAGGCAACCCTAGGCCACCGACGACCAAACTTCCGTACTCGTGGACGTCTCTGACGAACTTACTGATTCGTAGTCAATACAGGTGTCTGCCGAACCTCGTGTAACCGTAAGCCGAGTACCATTCTCCTCGCCAGCAAATATTTTACTTGGAGACGCTCTTCGCCATCGGTCACGCATGAGCATGTCTGACGCAGACGAGGCTCGTCACGTTGACGAGGAAGATCACCAGTTCCCGGCATACGGACCGATAGAGGCAAGCCTCGGCTACCTCCTGTTCTACATCCTCGTAGATCGCGTGACCCCGACCGTCGTCACAGTGTTCAGCGACACGGTTCTCGATCTGTCACCCTCGTTCGTCCGGTTTGGGCTCGCGACCGCGCTATGGTTCATGCTCGTAGTCATCGTCATCGACCAGGCGCGGCGTCAGCTCGCCGCGCTCGGCGTCGTTACGTACGACGATTTCCAGCTACGTATATGGTCACGCGTCACCCCGTCGTCGCTGAGAACTGTTGGGTACCTTGTGGCGCTTGTCGCCGGCACCGCCATCGTCGTGATAACGTTCGATCGTGCAGTCGAAGCCCTGCTGACGTTGATTCCCGTCGTCGCCACTGTCGACGTCGTCGCGTTCGACCTCGTCGAGTTGTTCGTAATGGTCGTGTTCTTCGTCGTCTACAGTATAGCGGCTCACTCCCTCGACAGGCTGGTGATCGGCGGGATTAGAGTCCTAGTCTCTGGGTGAGTGGGAGATTGGTCCCTATCCTCGCTGGCACTCTCAAAAACGTAGAATTTCTGTTGGAGATCTCTCGACACGCAACGAGGCTAGTATAGATGATTGACAATTTCGTCACTGACCAATAGCGAGATACTGAGCGCAGTCGGTAGTCGTTCGTAGGGTGACCTGCCCGCTCCGACCGAGGCCGTAGCCGCGCCACGTGAACGCATGGGTCACTACTGATTTATCACCTCTGTCACCGTCTTAGCGGTAGATATGTCCTCAGAAGCTGTTTTGACAGATGTAGAGCAGTCACTCGTCGCCACCGTCACGACCGAGACTATCCCTGGCCACGAGATCGTGGAGGTACTGGGAATCGCTCGCGGGAACACCGTCCGAGCACGGAATGTGGGACGCGACATCACCCAAGGCCTCCGAAATCTCGCTGGCGGCGAACTCAAGGCCTACTCAACGCTGCTCGCCGATGCCCGGGATCAGGCGATCGAGCGGATGGAAGCGAATGCACTCGAGATGGGGGCTGACGCCGTCGTGAACGTCCGGATGGAAACGTCCGAGGTTACCCAAGGCGCATCGGAAGTAATCGCCTATGGTACGGCTGTCAAACTCGCCTGAGGGGGTACCTGTCGTGATCGGCGGCGAGAAGCCGGTGTTTTAACTCACGACCGATTTTGTGCCACTCCAATATCTTCTCATCAGCAGGCGATCAACACTAACGAGTTGTTTTTCGCGAACATCGAGATACGATCTGCTCAGATCGCTACCAACAGGTCGATAGTTATGCTCGACCGACCCGGTCGGTGTCACACGCCGAGAGGACACGGAGAACATGCTCGCGGAGCCGATCGGTCGCAAGCGACCCAGTGACGTGGCCTTTGTCGAGTACGGACAACGACATCCCCGCATAGGCCGAGTGCTGCCGGTCGTACTCGATGATGCGGTCGTACCGAGCGAGAAGCGGGGCACAGTTGGCCGCTTCGACGGCCTTGAACTCCTCCTCGAAGTCGAGTACTTCACGGAGGTGATCCGGTCGTTTCTGGGCTTCCCTGGCGGTCATCTTCCGATAGACGGACGAGACGAACATCTCGCCCAGCGCGGCCCCGGCGAAGATTGGGGCGTACCGGTCGACGGTGTCGAAGCAGGCTCGGTGGAGGTTGACAGCCCAGCCACCGAGGCTGATACCCGATGCGAGGACTGGGCTACTGGTCCGATCGCTCGCCTGCGTCGCGAGCGCGTCGATGAGGCTAACCGAGGCGGCGAGCATCCCGACGAAGTTCTCGAGGTCCCCCATCGCCCGAGCGTAATCCATGTTCGATCCGTCGTGGAACGGTGCCCTGACGGCGACGACGTTGGCCGGGATCGTTTCGTCAGTTGCGACGAACAACCGTCGAAACGAGTTCGAACTAAACCGTCCGAAGTCGAACGGTCGCTCGCCACTTCCGTGGTGATAGATGAGCGTCGGATAGTCCGGGCCACGCCATTGCCAGGGCATGTACGACGCCTGGAACGCCCCGATCGGTGTATCGACGGTTACAGTCCGCTCACCAGCACGGTCGAGGTGGTCGACGTTGACCTCCGATTCACTCGCCACCTCGACGAGCGGTCGCGAGTCAAGCGACCGGACGAAGAATTTCGCATCGCGCAGGAGGATGGCACTGACTTGTATGGTCCCGACATCGAGCAGTTCGTGGATGTTCGTCATCTGATTTAGAAAATTGGTTCGGGTACTCTTTGTTCTGTATGTGCCTTCCGGCGGCGGCCTGAAGTTACACACCTCGTGTGGCTGATGAACGACGTCGCTCTCGGCTCTCCCGTCGAGCCAGCAACCCCGCTCCGGTGACGCTGATAACCACGAGGGCGAGCAGCTACATGAGCACAGCATGGGAGACGTTCATCGGCGCGAGGGCAACCCAGTCCGGGACGCCCTCGACGATCGCCCGATCCAGATCGACTCCTCGGAGCCAAAGATCGGACTCCAGAACAGGAACGCCCATCCGAGGTAGACGAGAGGGAATCCCCACGGTCGCATCGAACGGGCAAGGGTCCGGGATCGATGGAAGAACGTCGCCATAGTCAGGTCACTCGTGGTACTGTAGGTCCTGGCTCCTGAAGAAATGGACAGGCCGTTTCAGGCTGGCCAGAAACCGGCACGCTGAAATTTCAGTCGGATGTGTTATAACTTGGCAGATGTCGTCATCGAGACCACCCGGGAAAGTCAGGGTGCGCAAAGTCCTCGCATTTCTCGCACTTGCGTTCGGTATTTCGTGGGCGGGAGCCATAGTGTTCGCCGTTGTCGGTGTCGACCTGGAGAGTCTCAGTGGCACGATCCTCTTGGTCGTCGTCTATATGTGGGCGCCAGCCATCGCCGCGATACTGATTCAGCGGTGGGACGGCGAGTCGATCCGGGCAGGATGTGGACTCCGCAGGGGACGACTCCAGTGGGTCGGACTGGCCTGGCTGACGCCGGTCGGTCTCCTCGCGCTGACGATCGGCATCGGAATCGTCTTCCCGGACGTCTCGTTCACGACGGACTACGGGGCGTTCCTACGCGGCCTCGGCCTCCCAGACGAGCAGGTCGAGGCCTCGGTCGCGGTACTCGAGGGACTGCCGGTCCCGCCGGTCGTCTTCCTCGTCGGTCAGGGGCTCGTCGCAGGGTTGACCATCAACGCCGTTGCGGCCCTCGGTGAAGAACTCGGGTGGCGGGGACTGTTCCTGCGAGAGCTCTCGCCGCTCGGCTTCTGGCGGCTATCGCTTCTGACAGGCGCTGTCTGGGGTATCTGGCACGCACCGCTGATCGTTCAAGGGCACAACTTCCCCGACGCGCCGGTCGCAGGGATCGTGGTGATGACCGGTTGGACGGTCGCTGCCTCCCCGCTGTTCACCTACCTGACCGTCCGTGCGAAGTCGGTGCTCGCCGCGACGCTACTCCACGGTTCGTTCAACGCCGTGGCGTCGCTTTCTCTGGTCTACCTCACTGGCGCGGGCGCCCTCCTCGTCGGCCCGGTCGGCATCGCCGGAATCGGTTCCGGATTGCTTGCTACTGCCGTGTGCGTCGTCCACGATCGATACGTGGCGGCCGACAACGTGACGTCAGGTGGATCACTCGAACCATGGTAGTGACCAGCGACGAGGGAGTTGTTCGGATAACTGCTAGACAAGGGTTACTGGACATATTGCCCATGTCGATTAAGAAAGTCAGAGGACTACGAACCGGTCCGACGGTCCAGTGTCAAGGAAGTATGTAGCACCGACTGATTCGTTTGTCCTCCCGAGAACTACCCTGCAATGTTACCCCGTTACCAGGCGTACATATTGACATGGATGAATCGACCTCACACGCACGTCCAGAGGACGGTATCGAGAATACATCCGACAGTATCGGACGTTGGTGGGTGTATCTCGCCGTCGCGGTAGGAGGAACGTGGCTCTTCTGGCTGCCGGCCATCGCTCTGGGCCTGCAGTTCGACAGCGCCGTCGGGCTCGTATTACTCCTCGTCGGACTCGCCGTCCCCGGCGTAGCCGGTATCGCGTTTGTCTACCTTGTCTACGACGAACGCGGACAGGCCGACTTCTGGAACCGCGTTGTCAATCCCCGGCGCGTCGGACTCCGATGGCTCGTGGTGATCCTGCTAGTACCCCTGGGTATCAGCGTTCTCGCCGGCCTCGCGGATCTCCTCCTCGGCGGAGCCGGGCTGGCGTGGGGCGAAGGCGTCACCGAATTCGGCGTGAACCCCCTCGCTATCCTCCCGGCACTGTTCTTCGCGACCCTGCCGCCGATCCTCGAAGAGCTGGGATGGCGAGGATACGCGCTTGACCGGCTGCAACTGAAGTGGTCTGTGTTAAGCGCGAGTTTGATCCTGGGCGTCGTCTGGGCCCTCTGGCACCTCCCCCTGTTCTTTATCGAGGGGTCGTTCCAACACGACGCGGTCGGGTTCGCGACCACCGGCTTCTGGCTGTTCATGGCCGGGATCGTCGCGCTCTCGGTCGCGTTCACGTGGATCTACAATAACACGGAACGCAGCATCCTCGGCATCATCGTCCTGCACGGCTGGGTGAACTTCACCGCCGAGATCATCGTGGCCCCGGACCTCCTCTACTACGGGCTCTGGTTCGTGCTCGCTGCGGCGATCGTCGCGACCTGGGGAGCCAAGACCATGACGGCCGCTCCCGAAGTGCCTCACCCGCCGCTTCCGACCGACGCGTAGGTCTGCCATCGTGGTGCTGGCCGGACTCACACTGCGTCACCGGTCGGTGCCACCCACTACTCGCGGGATCGGGCCGCTCGGAGCCGATTCGGGTGCGGTAACTCTCCGATCCGCAGGAGGCGGTCCGAGCGTTTCTTGTCGGTGATCGTGGAACAGACCCTGTGAGCCACGATCCGGGCACGGTACCAGAACGTGACACCACGGGCGACGACCGGGCGGGGGTCGGTCGGGTAGCGCTCGATATAGATGCGCTACGTGAAACGTCCTGGGCCACGATCGTTGCCGTCGTGATCGCCGGTGGGGCAGCAGTGACGCTGTTCCATCTGACTCTGCCGGCGATTTTGGCTGTACTCGCACCGGTGGTCGACACGACGGGGGGACTCGTGGACGTGACACTCCTCGCAAACCTCGCGTTCGTCGTCGTGATCGTCGGTGGGATCATCCTCCAATTCGGCGACCTCCGACCGCGGGATATCGGGCTCGTTCGGGCGGACCTCCCGCTCGGCATCGGGATCACCGCCGGAACGTGGATACTCGTGCAAGTAACCGGTGTCGCGTCACTGATGCTCCGGGGCGAGTCGCTCGCGCTCTCCGATTCGCTGATCCGGTTCGGAATAGTCCCCGTCCTCGGTGGTTTCATCGGCCAGGTCTTCGGAAACGCACTGTACGAGGAGATCGTGTATCGGGCGTTCCTCCTGCCTCAGCTCGCGAAGAAGTTCACACGGCTATACAGGAGTGGATCTCCGCGAACCGCGTTCCTCCTCGCCCTCCTGGCTTCTCAAACCATATTCACACTGATTCACGTTCCGGGGCGGCTCGCCGGCGGAGTCGCGGTCGGGGAGCTCCTCGCGTTCCTCGTCGCTCCGTTCGTCCTCGGTGTGCTGTTCGCCCTCGTCTACGCCCGGACCGGAAACCTGTTCGTCACGATCGGCCTCCACGCACTCGTCAACGATCCCGTCCTCCTCGTAGACGCGGGTGGGGTCGTGTTGGTACCGCTCCTGTTCGTGGTCCTCGCCATCCTCGTCGCCTGGCCGTCACTGATGACGTGGGCCGGGATCGACGAATCACGTCCCGAGCAATCGTCGTGAGAGTCCCGTCCCGACTGGACCGTGCACTGTCGTTTGACGGGTGATGCGTTCGATCCAGCGGAGAGCTCTCCTGCACGCTCCGGCTCACCATCGAGATTGAACGACAGTACCGATAGGGGAGGTCCGACACTTCGTAGCTGCAGGAACGACGCTACCGCTGGCTTCCGGACGGAGTGGTCGGGACCTCCACGTCGGCGAGACGCTCGGGGCCGTAGGCTGCGACGATAGCCAGCGCGGCGAGGAGGAAGACGGCGGCGTAGAGCGCGTTCGGTAGCTCGGTCTGGAGCGCAGCGCCGCCACCAGCGAGGTAGAGGATACCGCCGGTATTCACCGACGCGTGGAGCACCATCGTCAGGAGGACGCTCCCGCCGGTCTCGTTGTAGAGCCACGTGAACACCACGGAGAGCGCGACGACCGCCAGTCCGTAGTAGTACACCGGGACGCCGGCCTGTGAGGACCCCGCGACTACGAACAGAGGCAGGTGCCAGGCAAACCAGCCCAAGCCGATGAGGAGGCTCGCGACGAGCGCAGAATACGATCGCTGAAGTCGCGGGAGGGCAAACCCACGCCAACCCAGTTCCTCGTTGCCACCGCCGACTAGGAACACCTGAGCGAACAGGACCGGATAGAGCAGCAACGTGCTCACTGATTCGGGAGCGAACTGCCCGTCGAAGATGAGAATATGACCGACACTCGCGGTGACGATAGCGACGGCGGGGAAGAGCAACGCGAACGCCCAGTAACGAACAGACACATTCCACCGGAGGAGTTGGCCTGCCCATTCGCGAACGCTGTCACCGACGGCCCGTGTGACGAGGGCTGCAGCGACGAGCGGGCCGAACCCCCCGATCATGATGAAGAGCATCGTCTGGATGTCACCTGCCAAGAGCAGGGGTGACCACGTCACCCACCACTCCGCAAAGACCAGTGGAGACCACGCGGTCCACGAGAGGGCGTACGTGAGGACAAAGAACGTCGCCACGGGATGCTCACTGATTCGTCTGCGGATAGTGGAGACCATACTGAGATAGTGTTACTAGTACCACATGAACGTTCTTCAGATCCCTCTTCGCCGAGAACCAACGGTCGTGATCGACGTTGTCGGAGCAATACAGCGACTCGAAGATTGCTCAGCAGTCGCCGGACCTTCCTCATGATAACGATCCATCAGTAGAACTCGTTCAGGACTACACTCTGGAGTCGCTCGAAGACGTGAACCTGATCGATCAATGGCGAAGAGGCCTCCCTTCGTTTTTTTGGGCGGCAGTGGCCGTCACAACAGCATGACGAGGGTGATGCCGACACCGACTGCATTGATGAGTCCATGGATCAGAGCGACCACGATCAAGTTCTGTGTCCGCTCGTAGATCGTCCCGAGGATGAGTCCCCCAGCAGCGATTCCGAGCAGGGCAAATAGAACGCCGAGGGTGAAGAGGTCGGAGCCGCCGATCCAGTAGCTGGGAACGTGGCTGATGGCGAATCCCAGCGAGGTGATGCCGATAGCGAGAGCTGGACCGAAACTCTCGCGTAAGCGTCCCTGGATTACGCCGCGGAATAGGAGTTCTTCGGCCGGGCCGATGAGCACGATATTGCCGACCAGCAGCAGTCCATAGACCAACATCGGGTTCCCGACGGCTGCTGCCGTGGCGAAGTTCGTCGCCCCTTCGGCACCCAGAACAGCACCTATGGCCTCGATGAGAATCGCGACACCGAACGCGACGACGATACCGCCGACGACCCAGCCGACTTCCCGAAGAGTGGGTCTCCGAAGTGGTGCGTGAATAGCGACCGGCCGGTAATGGAGATACGTGATAGCGATGACGATATACGAAAACGTGGCCAGCGCTCCCCCCACGATGTACGTGATCGTGAGGTTGTCACCGTATCCCAACGCTGCCTGGAGTAGTTTGAACCCCTCGATGATGCCCTGCGTACTGACGGCTGCCGCACCAAGCAATCCGATAGCCACGAGGAAAGCACGGATCTGGGACATAGTGGAGACGGTCGGAGACGGCCTGCTGGCGGCGATCGTTTTCACAATAGTCTGGATTACTATGGGTTGGCAGAGGTGATAAACGAGATTGACAAACAGTATCTTGCTGAGAAATCTCAGCAAAGGACATAGAGGGGGATTATCATGCCGTGAACCGCTATCATTCTCGATTTCCAAGTGGGTGTAGTTAATGCTCAACTCTCAGACTCAGGCTATGCAAGATTCGCGCGCTTTATTCACCAACGGCCTCTAGACCATATCTCTGGTTGAGGATCTCAAAAGTGCCGACCCCATCAGTCTACGGTCGGCAGAGACGTAGACCTCGAGACGCCATGAGTCACAACAGATAGATCGAAGTCATCGATTTATTCGTCGACAGACAAACGTTCGTTCGTGATCAGATCGTGTCCTCGCTCCGCCACTTCGTCCGCCGGCACCGATTCTCGACGTTCGTCGCCCTCACGTTCGTCCTTACGTGGCTCCCGTGGCTGACGGTCGCGTGGATGCTGCGAACCGGTCGACCGCCGGTCGTGACCACACTCGTCCTGATCGGCGGCTTCGGGCCGTTCCTCGCGGCCGTGCTCGTCGCCGCAACCGGCGGTGACCTCCGGTCGTGGCTCGGAAACCTCGTCGACATCGGCGCACCACTGGGCGTCTGGGCGGCCGCCGTGTTGGTTCCGGTCGCGCTCTATGTCCTCGCGCTCGGTGTGTTCCTGCTCTTCGGTGGCGGATTCGACCGTGCAAACGTCCTGCCGGCAGCCGCGGTTCCAGCCGTCGTATTCGCGACGTTCATCAGAGGCGGGCTCGAGGAGCCCGGCTGGCGCGGGCTGGCACTCCCGGTTCTCCAGCGGTCCGTCGGGGCGTTCTGGGCGAGCATTGCCATTGGAGTGATCTGGGCACTCTGGCACGTGCCGCTGTTCTTGATGCCCGGAAGCTCACAGGCGGGAACGCCGTTCTGGCTGTATGCACTGGTCGTCATCGGCATCAGCGTCATCGCATCGTGGCTCTACAACGCCGCTGGCGGACGCGTATTGGTTCCGGTCGTCTTCCACACGCTCTCGAACGCCGTGTCCGTCACGACGGCCACTGGTGTGGTCGGTAACGACATCGTCTCGCAGATCGGTCTCCTGATAGTCGTCTGGCTCGTCGTAGCGGTCCTCGTCTGGCAGTACGGGACCGAGCGGCTCGCCTCGAAGCCCTTCCCCGACGGAGGCCTCGACTTCGTTTCGCTTGACGAGTCGAGAGAACTGAATTCCCTGGAGTGATGCATTCGGGGACGAGCAGACCTGACAGACCGAGGTCACCGATTCGTCGCCTGGCAGCTGTATCTGCTCCGCGGCCTCCCCCTGTAGAACTCCCCAGTACCAACATGGTTACCATAATGCCGATCCTCAGCCGGAGTATCGAGCCATGAGCCAGCAGTGGATTCGGGGTGTCGTGGACGCACGCCCCGTTGCAGCGTTTTTCTTCTTGGCGTATGCCTTCTCTTGGGTCGGATGGCTTCCGGTCGTTATCGGGATGGGGGAGCCGATTCGGACGCTCAGTTTCGTCGCCGGGGGATTCGGCCCCGCTCTCGCCGGCGCGGTGGTGACGTGGCTCGACGGCGAGTCCGTCAGGGCGTGGGCTCGACAGATCGTCCGCTGGCGGGTCGCACCGCGATGGTACCTCGCTGCATTCCTCCTCCCGCTGCTCGTCGTTGGCCTGGCAAGCGTGGCTATCGTCCTCCTCGGCACTACCGTCGACCCCACAGTACTCTCGGGACGGCTCTCGCTCGTGCTCGGGTCGTACGTGTTCGTCGCGTTGATCGGCGGGGGGAACGAGGAGCCGGGCTGGCGAGGGTTTGCCCTCCCGAGGCTCGAAGAGAGGTACGCGCCGGTCCCGGCCACACTTATTCTCGGTGTGGTCTGGGCGTTCTGGCACCTCCCCCAGCTGGTTGCGGATCCGAACGCCGTCTACAGCTTCGCGTGGCTCGTCGAGGAGATCCCTGGAATCATTCTTCGCGTCATCAATATCGTGGGGTTCGCGTTCCTCCTGACATGGATCTACAACAGAACCGAGAGCGTCCTGCTCGCTCTACTCCTGCACGCTGGGATCAACACGGCCAACAGCACGCTCGTCCCGCTTCCGATCGAGGCGATCACCGGCGAGAGCTTCATGACGGTGCTGATCGCCGTCGACATCGCGGTCTGGCTCGTTGCCATCGTACTAATTGTTGCTACCCGTGGACAGTTGGGATACGACACCTTCCGGAACCCTGGCGGTCGTCAGGAGGCCCGCTGACACCTCGACCTAGCTAGAACCGTCGCTGCACGTGACGGCGGAGTGAAGCGACCCGTCGGGGCGGATAACGATCTCGAGGTCGGTGGTGGCGGTATCAGATGAACACCGAGCCACGCCGGCGCCCCGAACAGTCTGGTGGCCACCGTCCTGAAGCACGAAGTACACCACCGTCACGTTCGCGGGAACGTCTTCGAGTGTCGTACCCACGCCTTCTTCCGGTCCCACCGTGAACTCTCTCGTCAGCCCCGTAGAGTCCGTCGTGGCGATCGCAGTCGCGTTTCTCAACCCATCCCGGGGGAGGGCGTCGAACGACGATACATCGAACCGGTGAGTCGAGCCGTTCTCGTATGTGACCTCGAGACCCTCGACCTCTGGGGGAATCGTGCTCACCCTGACGACGTGACTCTCGTTGTGATTGTTCGAGATCCCGATCGAAACGGTCTGCTGTGGCGCATCGGGTGATCCGCCCCCGGGAAGCGCTCCACAGCCCGCCAGCACGACGAGAGCCGCCACGGTTGCGTGGAGGATCCGTACCATACATTCAATCCCAGATGAAAGGTTAGAACCGCATCGATTCGAATTGATGGCTGGTCTGGACCTCGAGTAGTAGTCGGGTCCAACAGCCGAGTTACTCGGTCAGTGCGGGAGATCCTTCGCTACGGGGCGAGGGTCATCGGGGTCTCGGGTGATCTATGCTGACCTGAAAGATGGGCTGGTGGTGTCGAATTTGAAATAGTGGGGCGTGTATCTCCGGTATGGACGCAGACGAATTGACTCAATCAGTCTGGGACATCTCCAAGGACGAGTTTCCGGATGGATCCCCTCTCGGAGAACAGGCAAAGTTCCTGCTCCACTATGCGATTTTAGCCCCGTCAAGTCACAACTCTCAACCGTGGCGGTTCGCGGTTCGGGACGAAGCGATCGAAATTAGCTACGACGAGACACGATGGCTCGAAGTCGCCGACCAGGACAAGCGAGAGCTCTTCATCAGCATCGGCTGTGCCCTGGAAAATCTCTGTATTGCGGCCGAACACTTCAACATCGGCTACGAAATCACGTATCGTGCCGACGAGGACGACGACCTCGTCTCGACCGTCACACTCGAACGGGATAGCGAACCGTCGTCCAATCGACCACCGGAGTTGTTCGACGAACTCACAGAGCGATATACGAGTCACCAGTTGTTCGAAGACCAAGCACTCCCTCGGGAAGCGAGAGAACGGTTTCGTAGGGTAATCGAAACGGACGACGTGACGTTGTACCTGATCGACGACCCCGAGCAAAAGCGTTCGATCGGCGAGCTTCAAGCCGACGCGGACGAGGCACAGATGGCCGACCCGGCGTATCGGAAAGAACTGGGCTACTGGGTCGGGACGGGTGCGCTCGGAAGTTCGTGGCTCATGGCCCGGATCGGGCAGGCAGTCGTTTCTCACTTCGATCTCGGTGACCGGGAAGGCCGAAAGAACTCGAAACTCATCGAACGAGCGCCTGTCATTGCATTGCTGGCAACCCACGCAGACACCCCCACGGCACGAGTCAAGACCGGCCAGGTCTTCGAACGACTCGCCCTGCTCGCGAGTGCTGAAGACATCGCGGTCCATCCAATGAGTCAGGTCCTGGAACGGCCAGAAACGCGAACAGAACTCGCAGCTAGGACGGGCACTGGAGAGGAGATTCCCCAACATCTGTTTCGTCTAGGGCATGTCGAAGAAGAGCGGACACACACTCCACGATGGCCACTCGAAGCGGTATCCTCGACGGAACAATAGAGAGTGGTTCTGTTACCACCCTCAATAATGCCTTGAGAATTTATCACCTCCAATCGGGTAGAGGGCGGATCAGTAGATCCGCGCCCCCCACAGGTGCTTCAGGATGGCCGTGACCGATTCATCGACGACTCCGGATAGTGAGAACGAACACCAGGACCAGGGTGATGTCCGCGCCAAGCGGGCTCGAGAGGACGACATGGACGTTGCGCTAGTTCACCGAGGCGGCTGCTACGAAGTCGACTCGGCATCGGGCAACACGTATGAAGTCGATCTGCTGGACGAGACGTGTACGTGTCCCGACCATCAGAATCCAGAGACTCCGACGCCGTGTAAGCACCTCCAACGGGTCCAGCTTGAACTCGATGCAGGACTGATTCCCCGCCCCGACGGACGACTGCCTGAGATAGCACTATCGGAGCACTCTCTGGACGACAAGTCAGGTGCTCATCTCATGGCAACACTCGGAACCAGGATTCGGGAGCGAGAAGAGCGAATCGCCACGCTCCAGGCGGAGATTCAGGCGCTCCAGTTCGTCTGTGATGTCGTCGACGCGGTCGGGGATGGTGAGGAGTTCGAACTCAAACAAATCTTGTCCGATGAGTACGGTCCAGCGAGCCGGCTGTGACGACGTCCTCACTGGAATTCCGGAGTTACCCCACGTGGCGCACCCGTTCCTTCTTCGTGGGGTAACTACAACTGAATGCGCTGACGCGGGGTGCTGGCACTACTCGTCAAGTGCCCGTTCCAGTCGCTCTCGCCGCTCAATGACGTTCTGCTCGCGGTAGGATTGGTGGGTAGTCTCGATCGACTCGTGGCGAAGGAGCTCCTGAGCGAGTTCGGCGTCCCGTGCGTAGAGGTCACTCCCCAGTCCACGTCGGCCACCGTGTGGCTTGAGATACTCGCCGTCGATATCGACATCGGCAGCGTCACAGAGGCGCTTCATCAGGGATCGTGCTCCGTTCTTCGAGAGCGCCGGCGGTGCGATCCTGTGGTCCCGGAGGACCTCCATCGACGTGGAGGCAGCCAGCGTCGTCTCAATGTCGTCCGCGCTCCACCCCTGGGCTGCGAGGCCCTGCTTGGCAGCCTTCGCGAGCGAGGCGTGATGCCGTGTCGGAAACACCGGCCAGTCCCCGGTCGCCGGGTCGAGCACCTTTCGGTACCGCTCAAGGCTCTCGACAACGCGATCAGTAAGAGGGATCGGCTGGCGTTCCCGTGTCTTGCCGAAGACGGTAGCAATCCCCTTTTCGAGGTCGACATCGCGCCAACGGAGGCCGTTCCGATGCTCGTCGCGAGGATCGGCGAACAGCTCCGCTCCACGGGCACCCGTGAGGGCGAGCATCGTTACGAGAGCTCGGTCCCGGAAAGCCCGCTCGCGGTCGTCTGCCGACTCGTCGAGCGCGTCGTGCGCCCGTTCGCCGACGAACTCCAGCAGCGCCTCGCGGGCCTCGGCCGACCAGAACTGTCTGTCGTGGTCGCCGTGATGCTCCGGAAGCGCCTCCTTCACACGGTTCGGTCTAGCCGGGTTCGACTCGATTCGCTCGTCGTCGACGCACCAGCCGAGGAACGCTCGGACGATGGTAAAGTACGGGCCGTTTGCGTGGGCTGACGCGGCCGAGAGAGAGTCATCGTCGTCCTGAGCGCGCTCGCGGAGGTGCTGTGCGTATCGACGGCAGTCGAGGACCTCCAGGTTCTCGAGAGTCGTGACTCCGCGCTGGTCCTCCAGATACGTCTTGAACGCGTCCAGGACGAGCCGGTTGTTCGCCCGGTAGTTGCCGGAGTCGAGGCTGGCCAGTCGCGCCTCGATGGCGGCGTCGAGGTCGGTCTCGGTGGTCGAACCCCCAGGTTCAGCGGCTGTCATCGGGTTGGAGTCGCAGACGGCGGGCACCCACTTCAATTTACTGCGTCTTTTAAGTCAAAGATACAGTAAACTTTATTTGCCGCTAATCACCTGATTCCACGGGATAGATGGGCTGTATCGCCAATATCCCCAGTCATAAACTATATATCGCTATACAGATTATCTGGCGATTGGAAGTTGAGACTACAACGGGTATAGCAGGGCTGTAATGCGTGGATTTTGCCGATTTGGTCAGCGGAAACCACCTCAATTCTCTCTCCAAGCGGCCATTCTTGTCACACTTCCAATGGTAAGGGCGAATTTTCGAGACATCCAACAGTGTAACCACTCAGACTGCGCGCTAACCCAGACTGAGTGTCTCTCTATCCGATTCCAGTCTCCTTCTTCAGCAGCGTCAGTGTGTTATCTGCCGTCACCATCGGCGAGTGCTCGTACTCACCGGTCAACGCGACCTGGACGAGCAAGTCGACGGCTCGCCAGATCGAGTACAGCAGGCACGCGAACGCGAAGTAGAAGAAACGAAGCCCGAAATTCTTCGACGTGGTAGCAGCCATGAACCGCTTTATCGATCTGTACCCGCTCTCGATTTCCCACCGATACCCGTACTCAGTGAGGTGCCCACTCCCACAATTCGTCATGAACACCGAGTACTGCCGGTGGTCGTCGTGCTCGGAGTCCTCTTTCCGTCGGTAGATCAGCGTCGTCTCGTGCCATTCGTTCCTCCCGAGGTGAAGCCCGCGGTCGGTCTCGTATCGATCCCGATCTCGTTGGAGCAATCGATTCGCCTGTGCCTTCTCGCTGGTCTGCATCCGTTTCGGGACGACGTAAGACAGCCCGCGCTGGCTGATCATCTCCAGAACGTGCTGGCTATCAAATTCCCGGTCCATCAGCACGTTATCGACGTGAACGAGGTCCTCAGCTGAATCGAGCAAGTCCTCGACGATTTCCAGTCGAGTCTCCCCCTTTCGGACGGGGCGCGCGTCCAGCACGATAGGGACGGCATTGCCGACCAACTGGACCGTCGCCCACTGGTAGGCATACTCGTCGGTCTTCTCCTTCGTGCCGATGATCTCGTCTTCGTGCCCAGTCCTATCACCAGTGAAGGGATCAGCTTCGGTAATGTCGATTGCAACAATCCCAGCTCGGAAGAACTGCTCTGTCTCCGAAACTTCGTTCAGAAGTCTTCCGATGGCCTGTCGGTACATCTCTCGGATCTCCGCAATTGAGAGGTCACGAACTTGCTCGCGATGGGCGTGCCCTAACGGTGTCCGCTCACGAGTTGACTCGTAGGTGAAGCTCCGAGCGCCCTCGTTGGCCGCGAGGCGCTCACGAAGTCCGAGATACGTCTGTAAGTCCCAGTAAGCGTTCTCGTGAATCTCACAGCCCTCACCTCGATCCAGTGAGAATGCCGGGAAGACAACACGACTGACGTGCTCCGTAATTGTTGCCGCTTCGTCAAGGACAGCTTGATCGTCTGGGTCCGATTCGTCCTCTTCGTCACCGTAGGATGGAAGACGCCGTTCTGGTTCGCGTGGGACGGCAACACCCGTGTCCTGGGCTTTGATGAGGATGGTCCGCGCAGCTGTTTCGACGGTACTGCGAAGCTCGGCAGTGAACCGTTCGTGCCAACTGCGCCATAGCGTCGACTGGTTCGGTAGACTCTCCAAGCCTAACTGCTTGCGGAGTGCCGGGCGACACTCGAGATACTCGATCAGCGCTGTTTCGTGTTCCCACCCATGACACTCCTTCAGTATAAATACGCGAAAGAGCGTATCCATCTCGTAGCGAGTCGACCCTGCGTAGCGGTCGTGAGGGCTGAATTTAACGTACGCTAGCGGGAGCGAATAGACGAAGTTCTCGACTGACTCGTGGTGGTCGTGTTTGAACCACGTCTGTGAGACAGTCCGAATATCTGATTCCAGTCCGGCAAGCGAGGACCGATCGTACAGCGGTGTCGAATCGTACACTGGCCACTCAGCATACGGTCGCTGTGCGATTTGCCGAAAGACAGTCCGGTGAGAGTCCTGGGTCACAGCCACTACGGGATGCTGGCCCCGAGACGTTCAAGAATCCGATGTATAGTTATTAGTCGCTCGCGTGATATCCGTCCGCGGAATGGGTTCCTGTGATAATCAGCACGACCGTCGAACGTTCCTCTGCGGTGTTGGCCCGCTACTGCTGGGACTCGGACTCGCTCGTTGTACTTGGTGGTGGAGATGAAGACGACGGCGGAGACAGGGGAAGAGGGCGAAGACGAAGGGGAAGTCGAGAACCTTCGCCGACCGGAGCTGAGAAACACTCCTTCAGTATTTTGCAGGATTGGTGAGATTTCCATCAGAGTTTGGACAACTTCAGTTCCAGACTCAAGCTATCAGGAGAGAACCCACCGAGATGAATATAAGACCTAATGCGTAGAAGATAATGTATCGGTCCCATCTAGTATTCTTTCGTTGATCGATATTCCGATCCACCACTGCAGATTCGATTCTCCCCCTATGCGAAGGACCTCCGACACCGCTTGTACGAACATTTCCCGCACCTCCAACAAAGAGAAGCAGAAGAAGACCAACCAAGAACAATATAAACGAACTATCGAATCCGAATATGAACACAACACCGGTAAAGGTGATTGCCGCTAGAACGATCCCAGAAATTGCCGAACGAACGAGTTTCTTATTCACTGATCTCCGAAATCTCATTGCCAGATGACTCCGCTGGTTCTACTATCTCGTCTGTTCCTTCCGAACTATGATTAATGTTTTCGTATTTTTGTTCTCCCCAAAAGGTAGACATCCGAGAACTATTTTGAATTAGTCCACATACGCCGTTATTACTGAAAATTATTATATTCATCTGCTTATTCCTATCCGCATCTTCATATACTCCGAAACCATATGGAGGAATATTGGTAGCGTCTGTAATCAGAGTAGATTCTTCAATACAACGCTCATCTTCAAACTGCCTCAAAGACTGGATTCCTTCTGGCGGGAGAATAAGCTCTAATGATGAGTCCTCATCGCTAACAAACTGATGAAGATTATCGTATATTCGATAGGTGAGGACTGGGAGTACCAAATGCAGCGACAAGATTGATTCAATCATCTCAAACAGCTTCTTTGCCGGAAGGTCAGGAATTGACTCCGTAGGGACAAATATCTCAGAATCATAAAGTACATTCGGAGGAACCTGCCCAGAGCTATGAATGTCATTTCGGATATCCCATAGCTCTAATGATTTTTTTATAACATCATGGTAGTAGATACAAGTCTGATAGATGAACCGGCCATAGGGATTGAGAGTGTATTGGCTATCATTTTTATTCATCAAACCATATTGTTCTAATTCACGCAAGGCACGATCAACAGTTGAACGTGAGACATCCAGTTGATCAACTAATTGTGGTTTTGTATACGAATCAGTGGAAATCAGCTGGATAATACTTTGACGTTGAATAACTATACTAAGCACTTCTTCCGAGGAGGGCTCCACACGTCGGGGAAACATATTGGATAAATATCACTACAACAACTTATTTGTTCATACAATTAGGATATTTCAGACATGATAATTCTATCACTCCATGAGAGATCTTGTAGTATCTGATTATTCGTTCATGTATCCTCTCTAGAACCAGATTGAGGAACAATCCCAGATCTACAGATACTCGGCCGCTAACACGAGAATTCAGGTCTGAGAATCAAATAGTCAATCAGAGTTAAATTTAATAATAATTACATGAAAGTCTACCCTTCCCCTCACCCTAATCGATGTCTCGTAAAGACCACGAGAGATCGATCGAGGCGTATCGAGAAAGAATATCCAAGGCGATCGGTAGTGGAGGAGGATGTGCAGAAGCCTGGGAAGCCTCACAAGAACAGCGTAATTCAGAAGAGTCCAATCTCAAACGTCGCGAGGTCCTAGAAAAAAGCGCGAAGGCGAGTGCAGGTGGCTTCGCACTAAGTTCTCTCGTGCCCTCTACGGGGGCAAAGATCGCAGACTCACCGCAGTTGGAAACTCAGCTGAATAAAAAAGTCCAAGAGTACAATTCTATGGATGCAGTGGTTGGCGTCCTCGAAGCCAACCTGCAACCAATTCTGGATAGGCTATACGAGGAAGGCCATCTCACCACACGTTCCGCGGTGGAAATGGTCGAAGAACCGTCGCTAGAGACGACCAGTAACACCTTCGTCGAAGCTAACCTTGTTGGAGGAAAAGATGGCCAAAGTGACGTGGGGCTTCCAACAGCATCGGTTCAAGTCAATGCACCTTCTGCGGGCGAAAAGGAAGTCGTCCTCCGCGCACTTCCAGCTGTTGACTCCTACTATGCATTACTAAAAAATCCAGAAGAGCAGGCAGTTCAGACATATGAACTCGTCGAAGCAGATGGGAGCATATACGCCCAATACACAGACTGCTGCTTCAAAAACGATATCTGCTATCTCGGATGTGGGGGGCAAGGATGTTACTGCAACCAGTATACAGTGTATTGTTGCTCCGGATCCTGTACAGAGTGTAGATATGAATTGAACCGGGTGAATTGGTGTAGTGCATGTGGTTCAGACGGTCCATGCAAGGGTAACAATTGTGGGAATTAGAAGGTAGACATCTTCTACATCACACTACGCTTCCTTATTCTTCCTACCATATGCATTGAAACAGTTGGTCTCAACTACTGTCTGGCGATAATCCAACGTCTGGCGGAACAGATATTCTCAATGCCTGCTTCTCAATGAATGGTGACCCTACTATTACCCCGGAAAAGGTACTATGTGCCCTCCTTGATTCGCGGGGTCAGGCGGCTGTAGTCTCAGGGAATCAGGGCGGACATCCCACCAGAATCCGAGCGCTCGAAGCCCTTCGAGAAGGAGCCCTCTCCGTAGCAGCTCTCGCCAAGCGAATCGAAGTGTCCCGACAGACAGCGTATCGTGCTCTGGATCCAGGTCGAAAGGCAGGATTCATTCGATCTTTGGAGGGTGGATTTTCACTCAGTTGCTCGGGAGGTGCAGTGCTACAAATGTATCACGATCTCTGCAGGGAAATCGATAGAGAGGCCCTCGTTCAACTCGCGCGGTCCAAACACAAGCGGTGGATTCTCCAGACGCTGGAAACCGTCCCCGCCCGGAAAGCGACCCTTGCATCGACAGGTCAACAGCAAGGCGGTCCATCCAGGACGACAGTTCACAGAATCATCGACGCCTTCGTCGCAGACGGCTACGTCCTCGAACGGGGTGGGGCGTACGAGGTAACTGAGATGGGGCGTCTGCTGCTCAGTTCCTATACCGAATTCAGGACCGTGATCGCCCAAGCGCTCGATAAGCGCGAATTTCTACGATGGTTGCCCGCCGATCTCGAGTCGTTTCCCGTCGATGCGCTGGCCGACTCAAAGGTCATCAGAAACACACCGAAACAGCCTCACAACGTATTGAGCGCGTTCACCCGTATCGCTGAGACGAATTTCGGCAGGTTCCGGGGGATTACCACCATTATGAGTCCGACGCTCGCCAACGCTTATTATCCAGTTCTCAGCAGTAAGACCCAGGTGAGCGTCGTTTTTCCCGATGAGATCCTAGCCCAGCTTCATGCGGATCACGAGTTCATCGATTTCGTGAAAGAACACGGGTTTGAATCGTACATCAGAGACGGTCAGCCAGCACAGGATTCAGAGTTCATGTTTGTCCCTGAGCCGCTCCCCGTCCATCTCGCGATTTGTGACGACACCCGAGTAATACTCGCACCGTCACCGTCGACCGGAGTTCCCGAATCTTCTGCCTCGGCCATCGACTCGACTGACCCCGGCATCGTCGAGTGGGCTGCCACCTTCTTCGAGTCGTTCCGTGACAAAGGTCGTCCACCCGTCCGCGCACTCCTTGAACAGAAGATGGCCCAAGGGTCAGACCCACAACGAAGGGCTGGAGACTAGCGATACAGCGCTCAACGGCAGACGTGAATCACGTTCGCGTCGAATCAAGAAAGCTCTCCAGGTAGCCTCCTATTTGGATCACTTTGTGTTGTTTACTATCGAACTGATAGCTTGTTCCATGACTCGTTACGCCGTTTAGGGAGATGGATAATTCAGGTCACTTTCCGTGTAAGTACTCATGGCCGAACGTAGCACAAATTCTACCCCGGCCAGGAACGGGAACTCCCCCGCTCAGGGTAACAGCCGCCATTCGACTCACGACCATAGATTGGATGCGTCCGACGAGATAGGTGTTACTGATGGATATATCGTCGTGTTCTCAGTCGGCTGGGTCGTTCGAGGAGCAAAGACTGGACAGGACGCCATCAACATCGCCGTCAGTGAAGTAGGGAAACGAGTCGGATCGACGGGCAATCAGGTCCGTACTGTCGACATCAGCGTTCAGCGGATCGGGTGTAACAGCTGTGGAATCGGTTCAGATGCGCTCCTCCTAGTCTCAGAAACCGCACTCGTTGGCCTGTTTCTCGAGATTGAAGTTGATGCCGAGGATTCAGAGACTGCCGAAAAAATCGCCCGGCGTGAAGTCGGACCGCACCTCCACAACACTCCGCTCACGTCCGTCGACATCGCACCAGCAGACTGATCTGAGACGTCCAATCAATCGGCCCTGAACCTTCGAATCCACTCCCGTATAGCAGTTAGAGCAGCTATTCAGTAGGCTTGTCCATAGCTATTGTATCGTCCACCCGTAGTGATCACTCGTCTAGACCATCCATAATGACTACTAGCAGCGGTTACTAAGAATGGTGACTAAGAGTGATTGGTCAGCATTCTCAATCATTCTTAGTAGTAAGTCCTAGTGGTAGGCCCAACCGTCTGGACGAAGTAATTTGTCTGACGGAACTTTATGAGCGACTGTGCTGAATGCTCGGACATGCAAGCCTATACCGTCTACAATCAGTCGGGCGGCCAAGGAAAAACCACAGTCGCTCGCGATCTCGCAGCGGCCCATGCCGAGATCGGTCAGCGTGTGTTGCTGATCGATATGGACGCACAGAATGGTAGCCTCAGCAATTACCTCGGGGTCGACGATAACAAACGCAATCCAGAGGCCGATGATCTCACCTTCCACCTCGTCGAGCAGGGACAGGGAGAGTTCAGCGATCTAATCCGCACGGCAGAGCCCAACGTCGACGTTCTCCCATCACATAAGCGGCTCAACCGCGTCGACGAGTTTCTGGACTCCCACGAGAATTATATTGGGCAGACGAAGCCTGACGACTGGGAGTATCCCCGATACGAACGGCTCCTGAGTGTTCTTCGGGACAACGACGTCCCAAACGAGTACGACGTGGTGATCATCGACCCGAACGCGAAGGCCGATACCGTATATTACATGGCGCTATACGCTACCCGAAACGTAGTCATTCCCGCCGTACCGACCAGGTCCGGCTACGAGAGCATCGATGGGGTTGCCGACAGCGCACAGGGCTTCGCTGAGAATCAGGACATCAACATCGGACGTACAGCGGTTATCCCCACAATGGTCGATACCCGGAAGGGCGATCACAAGGACTATGCCCAGAAACTGCGCGACGAGTACGACGCACCGGTCTATTTCAAATCGCTGAGTGCCTTCGAATCGGCCGAAGAACAGTACGTCTCCGTGTTCCGCCTATTCAGTGAACACCGGAGCCGTATCCGAAAATCAGAGCAGAACATCCTACCGAAGTATCGGACACTGGTCGCGACGATCTGTGCCACGTTCGGCAACCCGCTTGCGGAGGACGCATGGGACGGCGAGGAGATATTCACTGGTGACGACTTCTGGGGGAC
This sequence comes from Haloplanus litoreus, assembly GCF_045690335.1. GTDB lineage: Archaea > Halobacteriota > Halobacteria > Halobacteriales > Haloferacaceae > Haloplanus > Haloplanus litoreus. The sequence continues at coordinate 128,895 of NZ_CP147875.1, forward strand.
GTCGAAATTCCATTTGCAGACGCTGATGTCGCTGATGACGCAGTCGATCAAACCGTGGGGGTGAACTGAGATGGGTGGCTCCTTCGAATCCGGCGCCGGTGACGACCCTAACGATCTGTTCGCGAACAACGACGCTGACGAAGAAGAGATCACTAACGAGACAGATGTCCTATCGGAGCCAGCCGACGAGGAAGAAAACGAGGAGCAGGGCACGGCAGCCGCAGCCAGCGGAGAAAGCGAGACCACAGAGGCCAGCATTGAACCAGCGAGGGAAGAGGATGCCTCCAGTGAACCCAGATCGGCGGTGATGCTCAATATCGATTCACCGGGAGAACTCGATGCGGCTCGCCTTGCTCGCGAATTCGTCCCCGATACTTACGACAAGCCCCATGCTTGGGCTCTCGGGCGTGACGGAGTAAATGATGGACGGGCTGAGAAGAAGACCTTCTTCTTGCAGTCGAGCGTACTCGATCTCGAGGCAGCCTGCTCGCAGGAGGTCAACGAGATCCTTGACGGTGATGTCCCTCTGACCGATCTCCGAGAGTTAGCACTCATTCTTGCTTATCACCAGCCTGAATTGCTGCGGAAGCAGCTCGTGAATGGGGATCAGAAAGCGCCTAACTGCGTTCCTACACCAATCCGGGTTCTATCGATCTGAACCTGATGCGGTCGAAATTGAATGATGGATCTGGAGAACCCACGGACGTCAAAGTCGGATACGTGCATACGATAAGACGCAGGAGAAGTTCAATCGGGACACGAATTTTGGCGACTTCGCCTGACCGAAAGAGGTCCGGACATTCGAGGAGGAGGAGGCTTGCGACCGTTCAGTCCTCGGCAGGGAACCGACCAACATCGGCGAATCGGACGGTCGGACCCGTCCAGTTCCCGTCCTCGTCGTAGTGGAGGTTGACGTTCCATCCGAGCTCCTGCCAGATCTCAGTAAGTGGGTCCCTCAGCGAATCGGTTACGTCAGCTTCCGCCAGAGGGATTTCAGCCAGGTCGGTCGTGTACCGGTCCGTCCGCAACGGCTGCTGCACCGGCGGACCCGATATCCGGGTTTCGTAGGCGATGGTCGCACCTTCCGCATCCAGTAGGCTGATGAAGCAGAATACGGTGCCGGTCACACCCATCTCTTTCAACGCGCGGATCCCGGCCTGTACCGCGGTGCCCGCCTTACAGTCCAGCGATTTGTCGGTGTCCCGCGCGTTGTTCAACAGGAGGCCGTCTTGCTCGTCCTCGCGGAACACCCACGTATCCACCGCCTCGTATAACCCGTCCTTCCGGAGGTACGTGTAGGACTTGTACGGCTGCCGCATCCGTCCGCCCGCGTTCAGCTTCCCCTTCCCCACGGTCTCGGTACCAGGATGGACGTTCAGCTTCCCCATCTGGGGCAGTCCGGGGAGGTCGTCGGAGCGTTGGACGTAGTTCCCGCTGAACACGCCGTTCGGGATCAGGTGGACGGTCGCTGTCGGACCGTCCTCCAAATCTGTGGCCACGCCGTCCCGGTTCGAGATTAGGTCCAGGCGATCATCCCGCAAGTTGATAATCTGGTCAAGGTGGTCGTCGTTCCGCTTCGGATTGAAGCCGAAGTGCCGTTCAGCGAGATCCGGTCGTTCGTGTCCGGTGATGCCGATGATGTGCCGCCTGTGCAGGATCTTCAAGTCCCAGCCGTACTCCTCCTCGATCTCCGCCTCCATGTCCAGTTCCTGCTGACCGGTCACGCGCTGGTTCGTCACGAACACCAGGAGGTCAAAGGACTCGCCCTGCTCCTCCTCGAGTTCCTCAACGCTCTCGGCGTCGTCGCGCAGCTTCCCGCGCCAGTTGTTGTCGACGCTGGCGTGGCCTATTCCGTTCCTGCCGTTGATCTCGATGCGAGCATCCCAGCCGCCGTCGGTTCCGATGACGCCGCTTTCGTGGACGTTGTAGCCTTCGTTCCGCAGTATCTCCCCGGCGATCTTCTCGAAGGTTGTTCCGTCGACGGTGTCGACGGCCCACTCGAGTTTATCCATGGCCAGTGTTCACTGCGGTTGATAAATAACCGTTCGCTCAGCGGCCGCCATTTCTCAAGGTTCGATACGTGTCAATCGGGCCGGATCGGTACCGCTAACGTTTCACCGAGACCGGATGGCTACGGCCGAAAACGTTCATTTCGCTAATTCACGCAGTAGTGTTCAGATAAGCTGGTTCCATGCGAAGGCGAACGATCTGAGCCACTCGTTTGCAGTTTCTGCTTCGGCGTTGCTAAAACAGTTCGAGAAACTGGTAGTTCTGCGTTTTACCTCACGAAAGACACGTTCGATGCTGTTCCGATTTCCGTGGCGTTCGTATCTGAAATCGAGGCCGTGGCGACGGCAAGCGTTGTTCAGCGGTGTCGCGCCATCGACGAGAAACACGGCATCGTCAACGTCGTGTTTCTCCCGTAATTCACTGAAGAACGAGTAAGCGATGACGTTAGTTCTCGTCGGCTCAAGCTTTGTATGTAGTAATTTGTTTGTCTCTGGATCGACCGCGGCGTACAGCCAATACTGCTCGTCGTTGAGTCGGATCACCGTTTCATCAACCGCAACGTGATCCGGGCTTCGACCCTCTTCGGGCTGTAGATCGGCCTTGTGGACCCAGTTGTGAACGGTGGATCGTGCCCGTTCAACACCAAATATCTCAAGAATAGAGACAGTATTCGAAAGTGATAATCCAGCAAGATGGAGCTGAATACTGAGCTTCATCAACAGCCGCGGTGTTGCCTCTCGTTCCACAAAACCTAACTCAATTCGGTCGATACAACCGTTGAGGCTAGCGTTTTCGGGCATGAACAACTTAGAAAACGCTACGCCTCACCTTTCAATCCTTATCTGAACACGAGGATTCACGCGAGGCTAGCATTTTTAATGTCCGCTGTCAAGTTACTACGGTAGCGCCACAACCGATAGCAAAACCTGTGGAGCCGGTCCGAATAATGCCCCGGGGTAAAACGCAGCTCCCGCCCGACCTGGAAATCGACGGTGCAGACTACGAGGTACCCGAAACCGAGTACACGCACGCCCGTATCGTCGGCAACGCCACCCAAGGAGAAGTCGATGCGTGCATACTCGTTCCCACGCTCCGCCCGGACTACCTCGAGTACCACGCGTTGACCGCGCTGTTCACCTCTCCCCGGAACACCAGCGTCATGGTGATGTCGTCGAACGCCGGGGTCCGCCGCCGATACAAAGACCTCGGGCTTCGCGGCCCCCACCTCATCTACAGCGAAACGCACTGGACACTGGCCAGCGTCAAAGCAGGAGGCGACCTGGCACAGAAAACCGAGCTCTACACCAACCAGGACGGCTACCCGCAGTTCCTCTACGCCAAATACAGCACCCGGCTCCCCAAAGGCAAAGACGCCGACCGGGTGCACACCGTCATCTACGACAGCACGGTCACCTTTGACTGGGATCGCTGGACGGAATTCAACGAATGGCGGGAGGAACACGACATCGCGAGCGTCGTGTACTTCTGCCGGGACCCGACCAGCCCGGTAGCCGACCAGGTGCTGGACGAGGTCAATACGACGTGGGGATGGACACCGGCGGCGATAGCAGAAATATACGACGACGGCCAAGGAGGCGTGGATACGTCTGCGGCATCGGACGGCGCCGGCATTGTCCCCGAAACCACGCTTCGCGATCAGGAACTCCTCCAGCAACGGGCACAGGGCGTGACGTTCGACCTGCAAATCCTTCCCTCCGGCGATGTTGCCGAAGCCCTATCGGCCGCCTGGAACCGGCACGACTCGCTGAAGGACTCCGCGTACAAGATCGGAGCAGACGACGCCATCATCGCGGTAAAAGGCGTCGAACGGGCTATCAACGGGTACTCCCGGCTGATCGCCGATCCTGAATACAGCCGGAACTACCGGGTCGGCCACGGTCGCGCCAAACCTCACGATGTCCGGATCGGCCAATTGGAAGCGGTCGCCGACGGCCTGTCCGGTGACGCGGGCGCTATCGCCAATTCCCTCCGGAAGGGTGTCCGGAGACTGGAAGACATTCGGGACGCTGTCAACGACGAAGACAACTTGGGCGATTGGAAGCGTGGCTCGGTGCTACGCGCCATCCAGTCGATCGTCGACGACGAGGAGCAGACGCTGCACATCGTGGCGCCTGACGAACCGGCCCGCAAAGCTGTCCGCGCCGACCTCCAGTTGAATCGTGGAAGCCTCTGGGGCCGGGCGAAAAGCCGGGTGGGCATTCACAGCCCGGCGACGCTCGCGCAAGCACCTGTCGCTGACGAGCTCATCCTGTACGGGCCGCCGCGGCGCGGTGACCTATGGATACTCCGGACGCCACATGCGAAGCGGCTGACCATCCTCGCGTATCCGCACGAACTCGGGTTACTGCACTACCAGGTCCGCTCACTCAACGAGGCGATTGCTGATTTCACACCGGTCGAAGTCACCGACCCGGACACGACCGACAAGGAGTCAGTACGGCGAAACACCGCTCTGGACGGCTCCGTTCCCTCGCTCACCAGTGGAAACGAGTCCGACGAGGAGTACTCCCCCACCCGGCAGATCGGGCCATACGAGGGTGTTTCCCTGGACATCCCTGACCCGGAGGAGGTCGCGGAATTCGACACGCCCGAGGTCGTCTCCGGCAGCGAGGACGACGATGAAAACGACTCACCCGTCGACCGGTACACGATCGTCGGCGGGGACAGTGACGAATCCCTGGACGACCTCGTCCGAGACACGGTCGGCGAACACCGGTCGGCAGTCGAAAACTTCGGCAATGACGGTGGCAACGGTGGCGGCGGAGGCGGCGGTGGTATTCCCCCGATCGGTGGAGGCGGCGGTGGACGTAGCGGTGCCCACGAGACACGCCGCATCAATGGCCTCGTCGAAGCCCAAACCGACGACGGCTACGCCTACGCCGGCGACCCCTCCGACACGGTCGAGGTCGTCCGCATGGGAGAAGGAACGACCGTAGAAAAGAAATTGAGCGATGTGAAGAGCGGTGAACGCGTCGTCCTCGTCCGAGACTACCAGGCAGTCCGGCAGGTGGTCGAAGACCACCTGATGAACATGGGCGAGATCGATATCGTCGTCCGCGCTCACATGTGGCACCAGCAACTCGACATCGAACTCGAGGACAGCGGCGACTCACTCTACGAGTTCAGAGAGAAAGTGGAAGCGGCCGGTGCAACCGCCTCCTCCGAGGGCACCTTCGAGGGCTGGTACACCGGCGAGGTGAACATGCCCCGGTCGAAAGCCAACCTACGAGCGATCGTCGACGCGTACGATATGGAGGAGGTGGCCGAACACTTCAACGACGTCTGGGACGCCAACTGGAAGATCCGGAAGATAAAACGAGAGGTGGTCAAACAGCTCAAACGGCAGGCAGCCGACGCCCTGGCCGACCACGACCCCAATGAAGACATCGTCCTCCACGACGACCTTGACGTCCGCCTCTCCGACTTCAACCCGACCGACCACGAAGGCCGTGCGCTCGTCGAACAGCACACGATCCAGACCGTCGTCAGCGACATCGAACGTCCTGTAAGCTACGTCGGGAAGTGGCGGCAGCGATCCGACTGAATCCGCGAAACCGCCATCCATCGAGGATTTCTAACCGAGGCAGGTTTAAGAGGCACGTTCCAGTCTGTAGTCATGTATTTCGATGGCGGGGAACAGACGCCCAATACCACCGCGGGATGCACCGGCATTCACTCGACCGCCGGACGACGCATACGACGACCCGCACGTGGACTACGACGCGGAGGAACAAGACTTCGCAGAGTCATACATCCGTCACCAATTCGTCAACGACGCAATCACCACCCGGCTGATCGAGAAACTGACCGGCCGCGGTGAGGACACCGAGACTCTGTACGGAAGCCAGCCCAGCAAACACCTGTTCGGCGGTGCGCTGTCAAGCCAGTACGCGTACCGGGAAGCACAAGCCGAAGACGACGCCTTCCAGGAATTCGCCGAGGACGTCGCACCGTTCACCATCGGTGTCCGCTTCCGCATCCCAACCGACCTGCCCAAGGACGTCACGGTCCAGTTCGACCCGCAGGCGAAAGGCTACCAGCGCCGCTTCCCCACACTGGACGAGCAGCGGACGCACTCGAACGCGGAGGACAACGCCGATGTCCTCTTCGAGGCCGTTGACGACGGCCGTGGCGGTCAACGGATAGAAGCGGAGAATCCCGACGAACAGGACACCGATGACGAAGGGGACGCAGTAGCTGACGGTGGAACGACTGCCGCATCGCCGGACAGCGACGGTCCCAGCGATACGCAAGAACTCGTACGCGTGTACGAACGGATCCCGTTCGAGTTCGATACCCTCGCACTGAGCGCTCCCGAAATCCAAGACCTCGTGGAAGCGGATTCTCCGCGCCGCGTTCCACTGACGGATACCATCCGCGACGCCAAAGCCGAAGCGAGAGCCATCGACGACCGGTTCCGGGAACGTGCAAGCGGGCTTGCCGCATCCGAAGCCAACGCTATCCCCGTCAACCGGCTGGAGGACGAGGACACGTTCCAGGCGTACCTCAATGAAACGTTCTCCGGCGAAGAGCTGGATCCGCTCTGGGACGCGCGGCTCGAGCTGGAAGCCCGTCGCGACGACGGTGACGGCTACATCACGGTCGTCGTCCGAATGGTCAACACCCAGGGAGAGGACTACGACGAAGCGACCGACCCCGAGTTCGAGGCATGGCGAGCGACACTGTTCGACGTCGGAGTAGAGGCAACGCTCCACCGCGACGACGGGGATACGCCTACGCTCATCGGGTTTGAATCCGAGAAGATCGAGGACGAATACCAGTACGACGGAACCATCTACGGCGTCGGCGAGAACTGTGCTGTCGATCCTGTCTATCCGGAGGGCGGCCACTCCGTCGTCGGCGCACCTGCCGTCGGCGTCCAGACCCGAACGGTGCCCACGTACCACCAGGCACGGTACCTCTCCCGGAACCCCGATGAAATCGCCGCCCCGTTCGACGCATTGGCCGGGAACAACGGCCGCGAGGCGGTGTTCAACACGCTTACCGATATCGCGTCCGCCATGGAGGAGGCCCAGGAGGATTACGAGGCGATCGAAGACGAGGTCGTGTCCGACAAGCCCTCCGGTGCGCAGAGCTCCTTCCAGGAAGCCATCGACGACTTCGAACGTGAGCGCGAACGGTTCGAGACAGGGATCGACCTGCTCCGCGATAACGAGCAAGCGTACGAAGCGTTCACGATGATGAACCAGGCGTTCGCCGACCTCGGATACGACCGTTGGCGGACGTTCCAGATCGTGTTCATCGTCATGGCCGTCCCGGACATGGTGGCGCAGGCGAAGACATCGGACGGCCCGCCACCAATCAGCCCACAGGACGAACGAACAACCAACTGGGAGCAACGGGAACCGCCCGAGGACTTGGCGCCCGACGTCGACTTCGACCACTACCTGGACGCCGCCGACGTCATCTACTTCCCGACCGGCGGGGGCAAGACCGAGGCGTACTTCGGGCTTGTGGTGTTCACCGCGTTCCACGACCGGCTGCGCGGGAAACAGTTCGGGATGACAGCGTTCACGAAGTTCCCACTCCGGTTCCTCTCCTTGGAGCAGCTCGAACGCATTACCGGGCTACTCGCCAAAGCAGAGGTGATCCGCCGTGACCACCCGGTAACCAGCGAGGGCGAAGAGTTCAGCGTCGGCTACTTCGTCGGCAAGGGCAACACTCCGAACGCCCTCTACGACGACGGCAACAACTACGTGGAACTCGCCCAGACTGACGAGGACTACAAGGAGGAAATGCTGCACCTCGAGGAATGCCCGTTCTGCGGGGAGAAATCGATCATCGTCGACGGCGACCCGGTTCAGGGCCGGATCGTGCATCGGTGCACCGACCCGGACTGCGACGAAGACGTCCTCCCGGTCTACCTCACCGACCGCGAGGTGTACCGGTTCGCCCCGACCTTCGTCGTCTCCACCATCGACAAGATCTCGATCGTCGGGATGCAGCGCCGGATGCGCACTCTGTTCGGCCAGGCCAAGATCCGCTGTGCGAAGCACGGCTACTCCGGAGAATCGGAGTGTACTGTACAGAGCTCCGCGCTCTCCACGGAAGGGCAATGCGATGAAGACGACTGGACCGAGGTTGAATCAACCGACCCGCCGTCGTTACTTATCCAGGACGAGCTGCACCTGCTCCGGGAGGAGTTCGGTGCGTTCGACTCCCACTACGAGACACTGCTGGAAGCATACTACGACCGCATCGCCCCGGGCTGGCAGACCAAGGTCGTCGCCGCAACGGCAACGATCCAGGGAGCGGAGAACCAAGTCCGAGCGCTCTACCAGCGGGAGACGATCCAGTTCCCCAGTGACGGGCCGCGCCTCCGGCAATCGTTCTACGCGTACGCCCATCCCAAGCGGACACAGCGGCAGATGGTCGGGGCCATTCCCCGGACGGTGAGCCGGACGTACGCGATCGAACGTGTCCACGAGGAGTGGGCGCGGATCGTCCAGGACTACCGCCGTAACCCGGATGACCTCTACGAGGCTGTGAAACGGGCCGCAGCTGACGATCCCTTCGACCTGTCCGATGCAGCCTTCCCGGGCGACCCGAACGATCGCGAGGAAGTGCTCGGGGACGTCCTGGACGACTACGAGGTCCAAGTGTCGTACCACCATTCGAAGGACAACACCGACCTCATGATGCGTGTCCTCCGGACCATGATCAACCAGCATCTCGCTGACGACATGGAGAACTACGACCGTATCGAGGGCCAATTAATGACGGGGGAGACGACACTCGACACGGTGCAGCAGGTGATGTCGGCACTGGACCCGGACACGTTCCATCGGCCCGGTCCGGACGACATCCGGATGCTCATCGCGACGTCGATGATCAGCCACGGCGTTGACCAGCCCGTGTTGAACTTCATCAGCTTCTTCGGCCTGCCACGGGAGACCGCCGAATACATCCAGACCTACTCCCGGGTCGGACGGAAGTGGCCGGGAACGGTGTTCATGCTTCACTACCCGCTCCGGTCACGGGACCGGTCGTACTACCGACGGTTCCAGCACCACCAGGCCTACCAGGACCTGCTGGTCGAAGCCACTCCGCTCGAACGGTGGGCGGAGTACGCGATCGAGTGCTCGCTTCCCGGAATCGTGACAAGCGCCCTCCTGCAGTGGGTTGACTACTACGCCGAGCCCGGCATCAATTCACCCCGGCTGTACATGGGTGAGGGACTGGACGAGGCTAGCGACGCTGGCGTCCTCAGCTACGAAAGCCTGTACACGTTCGTCAGAGAGGCGTGCGGCCTCGCTCCGTCACCGGACGCGGACCGCGACCCGTTGCTCGCGGACACGAGCGCTATCGAGATCTACGAGCGGAAGATCGGAACGGAGTTCGAGAAGGTCTGGGAGGCCCTATTCAAGGACGAAAACCGGCTGGACGAGTACGAACAGAAGGCCGACAACAACAAGTCGAACTTCCTGTCCGGCCTGCTTGAACGGGATGAAGACGCTCGCAAGCCGATGCGGAGTCTCCGCGATATCGACGAGCAGATCCTGGTCGGGATCGGTGGAAAAACGAACCAGGTGATCACCGGACTTCACCAGTCACGGGGGGACGACGAATGATGCCATCGCCACCCCTGGGACGGCGGCCACCTGTCAGACAACGACACTTCGAACCGACCACCGCAACCGCAGAACACGAGGGTATCCAATCATGAGTGCCGGCGACAACGACTACGAACTCCCGCGAGGCCTCTCGCAGGTCCTGCATAACTACACCCCCGGCGAGGTCGTGAACTTCGGTCAGGTCGGCGTCACGACCCAGGTCGATTCCTTCGACAACCCGGAAGAATTGGAAAACATCGACATGGACCGCGTGGCCACAATCCTGAAAGGCCGGGTATCCCGCTTCCGCAACCGAACGACCAGCGGGAAATGGGACAACCTCCAGGCCAGCGCCCTCAACGTGTTCAAACCCCACGGCGTCACCACCGAACTCTTCCCCCTGGTGTTCTACTGTGAGGACCCCGAGTGCCGAAAGGTCCACACCGCCAACAGCCCGGACCGACTCCCGTCCGATGGGAACTGCTACGCCTGCGGAACCGACCTCACACAGCTCACATTCGTGAACGTCCACACCTGCGGCCATATCGAGGGACCGGAACCGGACTGGCAGGACCGCTGCTCCACGCACGACCTGGACGACTACCGGCTGGTCCGTACAAGCGGCGGTCCCGGTACCTGGTACTACCGGTGCCGCAGGTGCGGTGAACGGATGGGCGGGTTCTCAACCATCTGCGAGGTCTGCGGCGATCCGATGGACGGTCCGCTCCCTGCCAGTTCAAACCGGGTGCAGTACGCCCAGACAGTCGTCATGGTCGACATCCCGTTCCTTGACGAAGATCCTGAGGACGTTCCCGGCGGGGAACCCTGGGCGCGGACACTCGCGGCGGTCCACCTCGGACTGATGGACGCCGACGAGGACCACACCCTCGAAAGCTTGGCCGCGAACGAGGGGCAGATGGACATGGTCCAAGGACTCCTAGACGACTTCGGCGGTGACAACCGCGAGGAGCTACGTGACCGCCTCAAAGACCTGGGCGTCCCGTTCCGCGGCCGCGGATACGCTGCAGAGGTTACCGACGACATCGTTCCACCGGATGTCGACAGCGACCAAGCCCAGCCGGAAGGCAGTGAGACGAACCTTGCGTGGGCGAACGTCGCCCAGCAACTGTTCACGTTCATCCGGTCCACGGAAGGATACGAGGGCGATGAAGACGACCGGCAGGACAGCCGCCACCCAGTCCCCGACTCGCTGGACGACTATCTGACCAACCCTGGATTCATCGACCGGCATCCGCAGGCGAAGCGATACCACGACCAGCTGGCAGACAGCCACTTCCGAAACGCGTGGGTCGTTGACCAGTTCCCACTTCTGAACATTCTCTACGGCCGGACACGGGCATCTCCCCGTCCACGAGACACGGATCTGCACGCGTTCGACCATCCGTTCAAGAAGCCGACCATCCCCCTATTCGGTGACCGAACACCGAGTGAGGCCATCATCTTCGAGATCGACCGGGCAGCGATCATCAACTGGCTTCTCGCGAACGATCGGATCACCGAGCAAGAGGCGCCCGATACCGACAGCGAGGTAGAGCTGAAACGGTGGTTTATCAACCACATCGAGACCACTGACCTCGAAACCGGGTTCACGAGTATCGAGGACCCGATCACCAGCGACATCTACCGATTGCTCCACACCATCAGCCACACGCTGATGGACGCAGCACCCGAACAGTGCGGCCTCTCAGTCGGAAGCCTGAGCGAGCGTATCCTCCCGGTCGTGCCAGCTGTCGTCATCTACGCGGCGTCCACCGAGAGCTTCTCCCTCGGCGCCATGTTCACACTGTTCAAGACCCGTCTTCACCCGTGGCTCGGCGATGCACGGAGCGTCGCCGAACAGTGCATCCTGGACCCTGCATGCCGCGAGGATCCCGAGAGTGCTGCCTGCGACGCCTGTATCCACGTCAACCTCACCAGTTGTGAAGCCATGAACCGCCACTTGGACCGGCGGCTTCTCACCGGCTCCCGCGACACCGTCGGATTCTACGACGACGAGATCGATGATAACGTGCCGCAGCGCTCGAACGCGGTTGAGCAGGCGATCCAGGAGGCTGAGGCAGGCAACACGGCAGACTAACCGATTCCAACCTCTCCATTCATGCCAGGTACAGATCCGCCACACGAACTCTCCGATGGGACTCCTCTCACCGCTGACTGGACACCCGTCCGCACCATCGAATCCCCCGAACGACTCAGCCACATCAGGGATGCGCTCGCAACCTACGGGGACGACGGCACCCAGCTCCCGCCCTCATCGTCACCGGATGACGAAACTACTGACCCGACAGTGGTCGAAATCGACCGTTCAGGGTTGAACGAACGCCTGGAGCAGCACACATCGGCTGACCGGCTGCTCTCCGCCCACGAGTTCACGACCTTGGTAACGTCTCTGATCGATGGTGACGCCGCTGTCGAATACGATACCGGACCAAGCAGCTATGCCCGCTACACGTTCGCCGTCGATCTCCACCTCGCACAGTCCTACTTTGACCAGTGGATCGCCGCAGCCACGAACAAGGCGGTCGACGCCGCACGGCAGCCGGACCCCACCGAAACGTCGCTGGTCGCGACGCTCCCGCCAGACGCTGATCCGGTCGCACAGCAAGCCGTCGATCGGACCGACTTGCAGCTCCAGACACTGCTGAACCGTGCGGACAGCATCGCCCGTATCGCCGCTCCGTACTTCGACCCCGACGAACGGGTATTTGAGGCCATCGTCGCACTTCCCGAACGAGGCGTCGAAACCCGTGTCCTGACGCGAGAAGTACGACCGCCACACGGAGACCCGGATACGCGGGACGCTATCGACCGGCTACGTGGGAACATGTCCGCCTCGGCACGAGATCTGTTCGAGGTACGTGACCTGTACGAGAAGGGCCCTGGCGGCCAGGAAGAGGCTATCCACGCAAAGGCCGTGATCGTTGATGAGAGCCGATGCTACCTCGGCTCCGCGAACCTGATCCAGACCGCGCTTACCTCGAACTTCGAGCTGGGCGTTCTCCTGGAAGGCCCCGCGGTAGAAGACGTCGTGAAGGTTTTCGACGCCATGTTCTGCCGCGCCGTCCCTGTCTGAAACGGAAGACTTCGGAGACTGGGGCGGGGGGACAGCCCACATAACGATCTTTATTCCCCCAGAATAAGAATCGAGTACGTAATGACCATCTCTCTCCCGTCGCAAACCCTTGATATCCCGTTCCTAGCGACGGCAGACCAATTTCGGCCACCCTGCAAGACTCGAACCCCTCATTTCCGCTGCGGGGTGGTGCCGTGACCAACAAATTCAGCAAGGACCGGGAGGAACCGCTCATCCTCCACTGCTTCGCAGACTACGGTGTCGAAAGCGATGCACTTCGGTGCTACGGCAACGTCGTCCGCGTCGGAATCAACGCCCGGAACACCAATGAGAGCATGGCCATCAAGGCCGATGCATACGAGTTCCCGATCGTCGACGACGTCACCTTCGACCTCGGTGTCTTCCACCCAATCTGCAAACGGTGGGCCAGCCTGACCAGTCTCTCCGGCAATCCGGAGGACCACCCGAACCAGATCCCGCGAGCACGCGAGCTCGCGGACAAGTACTGCGATCACTACGTCATCGAGAACAAGCCCGAAGCACCGCTGAACGACCCGGTCGTCCTCCACGGACGGATGTTCGGCCTGCCCATCGCGTGAACGCGCATTCGAGACGTCCTTCTACGTCCAGCAGCCACCGCGACACAAACGATTCGGGACCGACGGGGAGAACGCGGAGACGTCACCGTACTTCTTCTCCGAACGGTCGCACAAGTGGTGGGGCTCGGTGAAGGGATACCGGGCTGCCCGGTACCCCAAGGAACACCTGGCGAAGAACAGCATCCCCGCACCGTACATCCATCATATCTGCCGGGACTGGCTGCAGGTGTATGAGGACGGGGAAAACGCCGATCGTCCGGACTACTCCGATTACGACGCTAAAATGAACAACCGCCGCCGTAGAACGGCGAATCAGTCAATCTATGAGTACCTGGACGACGGGCCTGAACCGGACCACACCTTGGACTCGTTCGTAGAGAGCGAGGACGAACTCGACGCAGACCCGGAAGCGGAAGACGATTGAGAGGGCGACAATGGCCTATTATTGGCTGAACCAACGGGACGAGATGCAGGGCTACAGCGATGTTAAGGGCGAGGTGTACCATTACCGAAGTAACGTGCCCGGCCACCGGAAACTGGCCGCTGGCGACTACTTTGTGTATTACCGGCCGGGCGAGTACGTCATCTTTGGCGCCGGCACCATTGGGGAAATCGAGAGGAAAAAGATCAATCCCGAGCAGGAGACCAGGATGCTCACCGATTACTATGCTCACGTTGATTCGTACGTCGACTTCGACCCCGCGCTCCAGGTCCGGGAGATCAAGGACCGTATCTCGTTCTTGAAGGACCGTGACGGCCTGCGTGGGGTTCCGCAGAACAGCATCTACGAGATCAGCCGCGAGGACTATGCTGAAATCCTCCGGGCAGCGGGCGAACACACATTTCTATAAAACCTATAGAACCTCTCGTCGACCAACCCCAAACTCCCACATCATTCCGGGCGTCTCTGAATCCATGCTGATACAGACTCCTACAGATTTCACGCCTACCCACATCTTTCCCGAGGGGTGTGAACAGGAGTTTGTACATACTCTCGGAACCTTTAAGTCATCCAGCTTAGAACGAGGGGCGTGTGAGGAAATACGCGTGAAGCTTGTAATAGACCTCCCAGACCCCCTGGTCGGCCAGGTTAAGACGGCCGTCCAAGAAGGCGGGTACGAAAACGCCCGGGAGTTTGTAACCACCGCGATCGAGAACCAGCTGGAACTCGAGGAGTACGGGGACAACGAATTCAAGACGCTGGACGAAGCGATCGAAGAATTTGACACCAGCGAATCCCGCTCCTCCGACAACCAAGCCAGTGAGGAGGAACCACAAGAGTCGACAGACGTTCTCACCGACGGACTCGGCCGGCAGGAATACGATGCCGTGCCTACGGTTCCACCACCCGATCCGGAACGACTGGACCCCGGCCCCTTGTGGGGCCAGTACAACCGCGTGTTCCCGGCGAAGATCGTAGTCCGCCGGCTCGCGAACATGGTCCAGGATCAGAACGAAAGCGGTTCTCTCTCGGGGAACGGCATCCACTGGATTGAGCTGGACCACTTCCAAGACGACGCTGCCCAGCTCGCCCGCAATTATGGGTTGACGATTCGCGAGTACGACAAGAAAAAGTCGCGGGGGCGCGGCGAAAAGGTGGCGTCCGGTCTGCCGACGGGTGACGATCCCGACAAGTCGAAGGACCGGTTTGAGACCCATTTCATCGGGTACTCGGACCGGAACCGCAATCTGACAGGGGCACCGCCGCATCTGCACTTCGTCGACATCAGTGACGAGGACGTGTCCCGGATCGGTATCACCGACGCCGGCCTGGCATTCGCCGAACTCTACAACCCACTACTGGACGACGGGCCGGACGCCGACGAACCACTCTCCGCCGAGGAACGCAGCTTCTACCTGACCATGCGAAGGAGAATATCAACGACGAGTACGCGGCCATGGTGAAAGCGGCTCAGGCCGTCAACGAAGGGAGTAACCGGCCGACATCGCTCACCGAACATATCGCTGAATTGAATACTGATTGGAGCCAGTCGCAAGCAGACACGATGCGGTCCGGATTGGTCAGTAGAATGTACGAATTAGGGCTTATCAGCCGCGAACGAGTTGGTCAGCGTGGTATCGCGTACAATCTCACCGAGACAGGAGAGTCCTTGCTGGATGACACCGGGGTGGTCTCGGCATGACAGAGGGTTGGGGGTTCTCCAGGGCCAACCGCCGTGGCGAGTGGTCGGGCGGTGATCCGACCAAGTACGCGTTGGACAAGGAGATCAGCGTATTCACCCGCGAAGTCCTGCAGAACGCGAACGACCAGGGACCCGA
Organism: Haloplanus litoreus; assembly: GCF_045690335.1. Taxonomy (GTDB): domain Archaea; phylum Halobacteriota; class Halobacteria; order Halobacteriales; family Haloferacaceae; genus Haloplanus; species Haloplanus litoreus. The sequence goes on from NZ_CP147875.1 coordinate 144,473, forward strand.
AGACGACGGCCCGGTCGAGGTCTCCTTCCAGCTCACCCCGTTGACCGGCAGCGACCTCGCCGAGTTCAAAGAGGCGATCGACTGGGACGAACTCTACACCCACCTCGATACCGTGGCCGACATGGACAAGGGCCACGGCTACCGCCGGTACCTCAACCGCATTGAGGAAGAAGACGAACTCCTGCTACTGACCATCGAGGACCGGAACACCACCGGGCTCATCGGAAGCGATGACGACGAAAGCTCCAACTTCCGAGCGCTCGTCCGCGACGTCCTGTTCAGCAGCAAGCCGGACGAGGGAACCTCCGGCGGAAGCTACGGCCTGGGCAAAGCCGTCCTCTGGGCGTTCTCCGGCGTGTCCACGGTCATCTTCAACTCCCATCTCAACGAGGACCCGGACGACTTCAACTCCCCACGACTGATCGCACGCACCCGGCTTCCCACACACCGGTCCGAGGACGGGGACACTATCTATCAAGGCCCCGGCTGGTTCGGCCACTTCGACGAGGACGACGACGAAATCCCCGGTCCATCTGGAACGGCGAGGCTGAGGACCTGGCGGACGCACTCAGCATCAGCCGTCCGGCCGTCAGCGGGACGAGCGCCACCGTCGTCGGGTTCCGCGACCCGACCGCCGAGGAACAGCCGAGTGTCGATGACCTCGCGGACGACATTCTCGAAGCCTCGGTCAAGTACTTCTGGCCCGCCATCCACTTCGGCGACCTCGAAGTATCCGTGGAAACGCCTGACGGCGTCCGCGAAGCCGATATCGAGGAGGTCCCCGCGATCCACCCCTTCGTCAAGTGCGTCGACGAACGGTTCGAGCACAACGACGAGCTTGACGCTCCCGGCGACATCGCCACGCAGGAGATCCCGCTCGACATCCCCGACCGGTACGACGGTACTCCGACCGAGGATGGTGCCGTCACCCTCAGCGTCGGACTGGCCGGCCCGGACGACGACGAGGAACTCGTGAACAAGGTCGCGTTCTTCCGCGGCGCCGGCATGGTCGTCCGGTACTGGGACCGGGACCGCGTTGTGCTCGGTGACCGGGACTTCTACGCCACGCTCGTCTGCGGCCGCGCACGCGCATGGGGTAACGGCGGTCCCACTGACGCCGACGAGGACATCGAGATGTTCCTCCGGGCCGCGGAACCGCCGGAGCACGATAAGTGGACGTCCACCGAGAACCTGAAGGACGGGTACAAACTCGGTGGGCCGACCGCGGTAGACGGTCTGCACGACGACGTCACCGAGAGCCTGCGGAAACTGGTGCAGCAAAGCAGAAGCCGCGGAAAGCTCGGTCCGAAACGTCTCGCGAAACGGTTCCCGATCGGTCGCGGGAGCAGCCGTCGCAGCGACTCACCCACACCGGGACGCGTCATCGACGGCGACACGACCGTCGGCTTCAACAACGACACCGACCGGTGGGAGTTCTCCGGCTACCTGGAGCCAACTGTCGACGACCACCATGGCTGGTCTGCCACCGTCACCCTCCGCCGGATGGCAGAGGACGGCCCGACCGAGGACTTCATTCCCGTGGTCTCGATCCAGCCCGACGACTTGTCCGTCGGCCACGGCACCGCGGACGGCAAGGGCAACTTGGAGGCCGACGAGACGGTTAACGGCATCCAGTTCGAGGATACTCCGAAACCGATCCTCGGGAGGGCGAAACTCGGCTCGAGGTTGAGGGAACGGTGCAGCTTGGAGGTGACGACTGATGTCGACCGAAGAAGTCGAAATCGAAACCCGAACCCAACGTCTGCGTACGACCGCACTCCCCCACCCGTACCGCGAGAACGGTCTGGAGTTCGCTATTACCGATTGCGCGTTGGATCCTGACCGCGATGTCGACATCCAGTCGGGCAGCCGTCTGATCCAGCTGACCAGTCTGACCGAGTGGGACCACGCGACCGTTACGGGCACCCTCACCGTTCCCGAGGATCTCGTCAACTACGTGTTCCCCGACGACGAGCAGGACGACCCACCTGGCACCCTGTTCATCGCGATCCGGTGCCAGCAGACCATCCTCCGCGACCGCGAGATCGTGAAGGATGACTCCGTCCCGGCAGGGGAGTATCCGTTCGAGTTCGATCTGGACAGGGCGATGATCCGCGGCGGCGTCGAACTCCAGCCGTATCTCGTCCGGGCTGACGACCGGAGTGAGGTTGATGGTCGGTACGCCACCGACATCGGTTCCCGTCTCGCCAGCAGCGACGAGTGGCTGCTTGAGATCGACGACACCGACCTGCCGGAAGGGTTGCTGCGGCCGCACATCGAGAACTTCAGCGAGATGAGCGAACTACCGTCCGGCGACCATCTCCACTACCTCGACATGAGCGACGCCGAACGGCCTACGCTCTACCTGAACGGCGACCACAGCGCCATCATCAACGTGATGGAGAGCAGAGGGTCGACCGGTCCCGACGCCCGGATGCGCGACGCCATCTACGACCTGGTGGAGGCGTCCGTCTGGCCGCAGCTGATCATCCGCACTGCGACCGACATCAACCAGGAAGGCGAAACCCGCTACGACTGGCAGGACGACGTTCTCGACCTGTTCCACGACAAACTGTACGACGACGCTGACGTTGACGAGGCAGCGATGAACCTGCGGGAGGACGTCAACGACGAGGACCAGTTGGTGACGTTGATGCAGCACATCGACGACGCCGTCCAGCAGAAGACCGAGCCACCGGAGCAACTGATCAACCTCCTCGAGGAGGGATTGAAATGACGCAACTCAAACGTCTCGACCAGTCCGGCCACGTCCACATCAGCGAGGAGTTCCTGCGCGGTGACGAGGACCTGACGGTCGACGACCTCTCACCGTACATCGAACCCGTCAACGCCACCGGAAACCTGGAAGAACTTCGCCGTGTGCTGGATGTCGTGATGGACAGCTTCGACGAGCACGATCCGATGATCGACAGCGCTGCCGGTCCCAACGTCCACCAGTTTATCGATATCACGCGTCGGCAGGCTGGCGATCCCGGTGTCTGGCACTACCTGACGGTCGTTGAGTTCCCCGAGTTCGTGCGGTACCGGTGGCCGTACACCACCGAGACGGCGATGCGTGAAAAGTTCCTCAAGGCCGGGACGGACATCTACTCCAACGCTCTGCACCGGCTCTGGTGGATTTCCGAACTCACCTACGATATAGACGGTGATGGGGAGCGAGACTACTCACTTACGGAGGACGTCCTCGCTAACCAGACCCTCGCCAACAAGATCTTCGATCGGTGGTTCGCCCGGCACAAACCCGCGGCCGTCGCTTGCGCAGAGGTACTGCTGGAGGCGGAGGCCAACTCGACCGTCATCGAACAGACCACGCTCCGATTCCGCGAAACGCTGAGCAAGGTGCAGCTCGAAGGGATGTCCGAGGACGAGATCCGCAACCTCATCGAAACCATCCTGTTGGAAGTCGAGGCCGAGCTGAGCTAGAATGCGTCTATTCCCCGGTAAACACCGACTGGAAAGGGGATTACAATGAGCATAACAAAACCTGTCGTACTGGACGAATCGGATAACTTGAGCCGTACCGAGCTTGCTGAAACGGCAGAACGCTACGCCCGCGAAGTCCAGGAAACGTATCAGCAGAGCCCGATTGCCGACGTCGAACTGGCCCGCGTGGACTGGAAGGTCTCACCCCAGCTGTGCCGTGCTGGCGCGTACTGCGAAACGCTGCTGGATGACCCGCCCGAGCACACCATCGTCCTCTCCTATCCCGGTTACCGTTCCTGGGGATGGGATCGGATGAAAGGCATCATCCGTCACGAACTTGTGCACGTCGTCATCAACGAGGAGTACGAGGACGGTGTGACCGCTCACGGCCCCGAGTTCCAGGACGTCGCCGATTCGGTGGACGCACCGCTCCGCGGTGAAGACCCTGTCCCGTACCGATACCAGCTGTACTGCAGCTACTGTGGCGCTCTGATAGATGGGCTGTACAAGGCGTCCGACCGGACGCAGAACCCGGAGGAGTATCAGTCGCCGTGCTGTGAGACCACGTTGCAGGTCGAAACCAATTCGGACTGGCCAGGAATCGCCACCGAGTAAAAATTTTGGGCCCCGCTCCGCCTCGTGTTCAGATAAGGATTGAAAGGTGAGGCGTAGCGTTTTTTGAGTGCCTATGTCAGAAAACGCTAGCCTCAGCGGTTGTATCGACCGAATCGAGTTAGGTTTTGTGGAACGAGAGGCAACACCGCGGTTGTTGATGAAGCTCAGTATTCAGCTCCATCTTGCTGGACTATCACTTTCGAATACTGTCTCTATTCTTGAGATTTTCGGTGTTGAACGGGCACGATCCACCGTTCACAACTGGGTTCACAAGGCAGATCTACAGCCCGAAGAAGGTCGAAGCCCGGATCACGTTGCGGTTGATGAAACGGTGATCCGGCTCAACGACGAACAGTATTGGCTGTACGCCGCGGTCGATCCGGAGACGAACGAATTACTCCACACAAAGCTTGAACCGACGAGAACGAACGTTATTGCTTACTCGTTCTTTCGCGAATTACGCGAGAAACACGACGTTGACGACGCGGTGTTTCTCGTCGATGGTGCGACACCACTAAACGACGCGTGCCGTCGCCACGGCCTCGATTTCAGATATGAACGTCACGGAAATCGGAACAGCGTCGAACGTGTCTTTCGTGAAGTAAAACGCAGAACTACCAGTTTCTCGAATTGTTTTAGCAACGCCGAAGCAGAAACTGCAAACGAGTGGCTCAGATCGTTCGCCTTCGCATGGAATCAGCTAATCTGAACAGGACCCCGCTCCGGGCTGCTTTCAGTTCTCGTTCAGGGTGTCGCCAGCGTCGATCTCGTTCAGGAGCCGGGAGACACGTCCGGCTTCCGGCCGGTTCCGGATGTATTCCTCGTAGGCCTCGCGGGACGACTCAAGCAGATTCTTGTACAGCTGGACACGAGCATCGCCCACGTCCAGTGACTTGTTCGGGTTTCCGAACGGTTCATCGTTGTCCTCATCAACCGGCTGGATGCCGACGACGAACACGACTTCCACCGGTTCCTCCGCACGGCCGCTCCTGCTGAGCAGTGAACTGATCGTTTCCCGGTACTGCTCGGTCTGCTCCTCAAGCTCGGACCGGGTGGGCGTGTAGTCCGGCCGTTTGAGATCGATGATGACGTGCTTCCCGGCGGTGCGGATGTGTTTCAGGTCCAGACGGCCGGCCGCCTCATCTTCCTCTTCGGTGAAGTCGATCCGCACCCAGTCCTCCATCAGGTCGGTGCCCGCGGTGCGTTCCCACGACGGATCCAAAAGCCACGGATGCTCCCCGATATGTTCCTGCAGCACCGCTTCCAAGGTGTTGTCCTCCAGTTTGTGCTGCAGTTTCTCGATCACGCGAAGACGCTGAGTGACGGTCTGGTGGAACCGCGTGGACTCGATATCCTCCAAATCGTCAAGGATACGGGCCACCTTCCCGGCGTCCTCCGCCGACGTGGACTCCAGCTGCTCCAAATTCTCCTTGTATTTCAGGTTCTCGAACGCGAGTACGCCGTACTTGAACAGTTCCTTCCGGTCGTCCTCGTCGTTGACCGCCATCTGGTTGATCTTCCCGAACAGTTTCTTCGCCTGCTCCCGGTTGTCCGGTGACAGGCTTTCGTACCACATGTCGATCACACCGATCTGTCTAGCTTCTTCCGAGCCCTGCTCGTTCCGGAGGTGGCCCCACTTGTTCGCAATATGGTTGAGCTCGCCGCGGATGAAATCAAGCAGTTCCTGGTACCGGGGATCGTCCTTGACCATGTCCTCCCGGTTCGAGGTCGCGATATCTTCCTCGTCGTCATAGTCCAGGAAGTCGGCGTGAATCTCGCCCACGAGGTACTTCGTGAACATCCGGCTATCGTTGAAGTCCTCCATCACGTCGGTCTTCGCCATCTTCCCGCGGACCATCAACGAGATCTTGTTCAGGTCGTCGGTCTCCGAACCGCGACCGGGGACGTCCTCAACGAGGTCGCGTGGCTTCTCCACCGTCCCGATCCAGCCTTCCACCTCGTGCCCGCTCTCGGTGGTTGAGGACCGGTGTTCGTGCTCCTCCAGTTTGGCGTCGCGGCAGTAGTCGACGTACCGGTCGTCACCGAACGTCCAGAGGAACTGGATCTTGTGGAAGTAGTCGCGGTCCGTGATGTCGATCGGTTCGCTGTTCACCGTGACGGTGAAATCGTACTCAGACCCGAGGATGCTGAATCGTCGCGCCAACCGCTTCCGCAACGCGCTCTCGGCTGTGTGCACCCGCTTCTTCAAATCCTTCAGAACGATTTTCGTCCCCTCAGTGTGGTCGTCGGGGAAGTCATCGATACGGGTCGGCACGTAGCTCTGCGGCTGCATCGCGTTGTTCCCCGGTTCCTCTTCGCCGATAGCCTCCTTGATCTCGTCGACGACCATCCGGAAGGCGTGCTCTTCCCCGTCCTTCGTTGTGTACACCTCAACGGTCTCGGCGATGGAGAACAGTGAGAGCTTCCCGATACCCTTCCGCCCCATCACCGGCCGGTCGTGCTTCGGCGTCGTGTTCGGCCGTTCCTCGTCCTCCCGACGCCGGTATCCGACACGGAGATACCGGTTGTTCACATCGTACAGGTCCATGCCGTGGCCGTCATCCACGATCTCGATTCGCTCCTCTTCAGGTTCTATGGAGACATCAACGTGCTCGGCGTCAGCGTCCCATGCGTTCGCAACAGCCTCCGAGAGAACGGCCGGAACGTTACTGTAAAGATTCAGCCCCAGATGATTCAGAACGTTGAGGCTGAGCGACATCTCGTACGGCGTTTCCTCCTCCGCTTTGGGTTTCGATTCCGTCTGTGACATTGGTATTATCGAGGTGTTGGAGTATGCTTTCGCCAATCACTTCTGCAAGTCGAACGGGGACTGCGTTGCCGACGAACCGCCCGATCTGCTTGAATGATATCTCGTCTGTTTCTTCCTCGACGAAGGAATAGTCTTTGGGAAACGTCTGCAGCATAGCCCCCTCGCGGAGGGAAATCGCACGATTCTGCTCGGGATGGCCGAACCGGCCGCTGCCGTACCCGTAGAACTGGGTGGTGATGGTCGGCGCAGTTCCTTCCCATTCCATACGGCCGTACACGCTGTCGTACGTGCTGCCGCTGTCTTTCTTGTGGCAGTCCAGGATGAGTTCCTCGTCCCAGTCCCGCCAGGTGCCGCCGGGCGTGGACTGCCGTATCCGTTTCAGGTTGATTTCGGACAGGGTTTGCGTTCGGTGAAGCGGGTCCTCGCTGTCCGCCTCACCTGCTTCGATCGGGTTCAGCTCGTCGTTACCGATCATCTCCTCCACGGAGACGTGGCCGTTGTACCCAGTATGCGTCGGATCTATCAACCCGATATCTCCGTGCTTGGATGCAATAACCAGGAGACGCCGCCGTGACTGGGGGACGCCGTACTTCTCGCAGTCCACCTTGTTGATGGAGATGTCGTACCCGGCTTTGAACAGGGTGTCGATGAAATCGGAGTACACCCGGTGGTTCCGGATTTCCTGTACGTTCTCCATCGCCACGATGTCGGGTTCGATATCCCGTACCAGTCGGCCGAACTCGGTGAGCAACGCCCAGTCTTCCATCTCCGAACTGTCCACGCCATTGTTGTAATTCGAGAACGGCTGGCACGGCGCGCAACCTGCGAGGACCTGACAGCTGCCGTCCGGGAACAGGTCGGCGACATCCCCACTTGCCATCTCGGAAACGTCAGCTTCGACAAACGTTGCATCGTTGTTCTCCTCGTAGGGATACCGGCAGTCGGGGTCGACATCGATTCCGGCAACAACAGGGATTCCAGCCCTCTCAAACCCGTGAGTCAACCCTCCGACGCCACAGAACAGATCAACGCCGGCAATATCCATGTGGCTAACGTGAACTAGATTTATAATAAAACGTTTGGTGACGCTGTCTGACGCTTGTCTTGCACCCCGTGCAGAAATCATACACATCGATAGTTTCGGGTGAAGATCGGTGCTACGAACATTCATGTAACCGGCGGAACAAGGCGATAGCAACAATGTACAACGACGAATGGGAACCGGTCATGACCGCAGATTCGATGAAGGAGAAGGTCGGAGAGTTCGCGCGGCTTGCCCGGAAACGGGCGGACGAACAGGGAAAGGACATCGGCGACGTTGTTCACAACCTGACCCACGATTCATACCTGATGAAGCACACGACTAGCGACGTCCTGAAGGAACTTCAGGAATTGGACGACGCTTACCCTGACGCGTTCTACAACGGGGCGGCAAACGAGCACCTGATGGAGTACGCGGAGCAGGACGTGAACTTCGAGTTCTGGTACGACTACCTGTACATGTTCCTTGCTGCCGGTCTGGAGTGGGCTGTGCTCGAGGAGGTTAAGGAATCGACGATGAACGTGGAATCCTAACCGGTCTGGTTCGACTGGTAGTAGTGACAGGAATCGGTGAAGAAGCAGTTGTCGCAGTCCGGGACTTTCGGCTGGCAGATCATCGCGGCGAAATCCAGGATTGCGAGGTTGAACCGGCGTGCATCGTCCGCGGGGAGGACAGCGGCAGCGAACGACCAGGTGTCTTCTCCTCGGTAATCGAATTCCTTGTCGAAGATGCGGTTGTAGACGCGGACAACGTTCGCGTCGACGATCGGTCGGGGTTCGCCATAGGCGAAGCACAGTGTGGCGTTCGCGGCGTACCGGCCGACGTACGGCAGTTCTAACAGGCCGCGGAAGTCGTCGGGGACTCCTGTGTCAAGGAGCTGTTGCCCGATCTTGATCAGGGCGTTACTCCGCTGGTTCTGGAAGCCGAGCGAGTAGATAATGTCCCCGATGTATTCCTGATCGGCATCGGCCAGCGCGTTGAGAGTGGGATAGGTTTCGAGGAGTTCTGAGTAGATGGGTTCCACCTTTTCGGCAGATGTTTTCTGGAGAAGAATCTCCGCGACCAAGACCTCGTACGGGTCGGTCGTATCGCGCCAGGGGAACGACCGCAGATTGGTGTCCGACCAGCGGAGTAGGTCTGTGCGGAAGTGTTCGACTGTTTGCCGGTGCGTCACTGCTGCAAGGGTAGGTTGCTGGGGTAAATGAAAGGTTCTCCACCGCACTGGTTTCCGACCCTAGCTAAGGACTCCGAACGTTCGAACTCTCTCTACTGGACGCTCCCCGGATGGACGACGAGCTGATCGGGACGTACCTAGACCTCGTCTAGAAGAGATACAGCCCGCCAGCAAGAGACGCGAATACAACCATGGCTGCCGTAGCACGGAGCGAGATTCGGAGATAGTAGTATTTCTCCTGGGCGATCTCGGCCAAGGTATAGTTTTCAGAAGTGAGTTCGTCGTGAATCCTGCCGTCCTCAAGCTCAGCGAGCGCATCACCGTAGGAGGTTGCCGAGGAGTAGTCCAGGATATCGTTCCAGAAGAAAAATCCCTCATCGACATCCGGTGGTTGTGTTCGAGGTAGACGACCCAGCCAGCGAGAAAGATCCCAGCAAGTGCTGCGACCGTGGTGAGCGTGGCGAGACTGTGGAACAGGAGACCGGTATCGGAGAAGAGGGTGCGGAGAGCGTTTGAGAACAGGCCGAGGAACGCCAGCTGCGCGGTGAGCAGGATGGATGCTTTCTGGTCCGCGACCTTGATGTAGGTGTTCAGATGGCTTTGGACGGCGTAGACAAAGGATTCCTGTTCGTCCTTCATGACATCGCCTCCTCGTACGCCTGGAGACCGATGTTCGGGAACTCGTAGTACCTGGAGGGCGAGGTCCAGCCCTTGAAATCACTTCCCCAGCGGAATCCTTCCAACCCACCGACTTCTTCCAACATACTTCCGAAACCGTCCTCTTTGTTCGATTTCTCGTAGATGCCCTGATTTACATAGTACTGGTTCGTCCCGGCGATATCGGTGAGTTTTGACGCTACGTTCGCTGTCGTGGAAACCGCTGTGCGACGGTTTAAGCTGTGAATCCCGATCCGCGAGATATGGGTGTGACCTAGGGCCGCTCCGGCGCTGATGGAGATTGGCTCCACGTCGTACCGTTCCAACAAGGGGTTCACGCCGATGTGCAGCAGTACCTGGACAAGCGCGTAGTAGAGCAGTACGGTCTCCGCGATGGTTTCATCGTCATCTTCCGCGCCAAAGTACGCGAGGATGCCGTCGCCTGTGTTCTTCTCGAAGGCGCCATCCATGTCCCGAACGAGTTCCATGATCTTCGGGATGAACACGTTCAGCATGAAAAGGACGTCTTTCTCTGGGTTGTCACTGGTGTAGTCGGTGAAGTCGTTGATGTCGATGAACACAATTCCCAGACGGAACTTCTTCGCGTCGTAGAGCCGCATATCCTCTAAATCCGGCATCGTCCGGCCCCGTGGGATATCCTCTAGGCGTTCGTCAACCAGCTCGGCGTGATCTTCGAGATCCTCGAAAATTTCGTCCAAGAGTTCATCAAGATCCTGAACTGTAAGAGTCATACCGGATGGATGGACAGGCGACCCGCTAAAACCTTCCCGCACAACGAAACTAATAGAGATCCCGAGCATGGCAAAGGACTCCACGTTCGTCGGGTTCTATCGATGGTTCTCCGAAAAATCTAATGCGCGGCCTTATAATCTGATATTTGACCACGAGCTCCGTCACTCATAGGCTCACCATTTAGTTGTAGAGAGGGTACACTCATCAGCCTCTTCAGGAAGGAGTCCTGACCAGGCTTCGATATAGGTGTTGATCGGAGTTACCATCGAAAGCATCCTCTCACCACTCGGCTGGGACCGGACAAACATCGGACGGGAGCTTGACGGAACTCGGGAGGCAGACCTAGATATGTTTAGAGGGCTCAAACAAGAGTAGCCATTCATTCAATTTCTCCTGATTGTAAGACCTAATGGCAAGACGGCGGTGTTACACATCGATGATGGGGGGTGTGGTCGGACGGGGTTTACACTTCGATGGCGGGGCGTCAGACGTATGGCTTACACATCGATGACGGGGGGTGTACCTGATAGGTTACTGAAAGTCAAGTTCAAATCAAGACAGTTCGCGCTCAGAGTAGCGAAAACCGGTTACACATCGACGACGGGGGGTCTCGGATGACGAGGCGGCTGAATAGTACTTCGTCGTCGGTTCAGACACGGTAAGACCGAAGACGTGGAATGTGAGGAATAGACTCGTCGTAGCGGCAGGATAGACATCGACGGTGGTGAATCTTTTTATGCCTTCAGAATGCAGCAAGCGTATGGCCGGTAGCGATCAGGGTGGGACGGATCAATCTACCCTTCGAGAAGAAGAAACACGTTCTCAGGCGGCAGAAACTGAAACCGACGCCGCCGAAGTGGATGCCGCCGGTAACTCCGCTTCAGCACGTGATGAAGTAGATTCAGCGGAGAACGCGCAACGCTCCATCCGCGATATGCTCGATGAGGAGGGTGGTGCGTCGGTTTTCGACAATAGAGATCTCGTCGAGCCGGATACGATCATCGACGAGGAACGGATCGTCGGTCGCGATGACCAGCTCGAGTCCGTTGTCTCGTTCCTGAAACCCACATTACAGGGGAATCGGCCGCCGAACATGCTGTTGTATGGTCCAGCAGGCACGGGAAAATCACTCATCGTCGGAGCTGTTACGGAGCAAATCATCGAACTCTGTAAGTCGAAGGGAGAGCGCTTCGGCGTCGTCTCGATCAATTGCCAACCGATCAATACGCTCGACCAGGCGGTCTACGAACTCGTTCAAACCGTCGCGAAGAACGTGGGCGCAGAGGTCGGCGTTCCTGAGACAGGAGTGTCGACCAAACGCAAGTACCGTCGACTGTACGAACTCATCAACGAGAACTATGACTCGGTCATTTTCATCCTCGACGAGATCGACCTCCTGGTCGGCCGACGCGCAAACGACGAGCCGGCCTACTCGAAATTGCTCTACCAGCTCTCCCGTGCGAGCAATACGAACGAAATCGAGGGACGGGTCTCAGTTGCGGCGTTGACGAACGATCCGAAGTTCATGGAGAACATCGACGGGCGTGCAGAGAGCTCATTCAATCCACGAGACGTCTACTTCCCCGATTACGACGCCAATCAGTTGCGCCAGATTCTCAAAAATCGGCGGGACGCCTTCCGGCCTGATGCACTGGAAGATGACGTGATTCCACTGGTGGCGGCGTTCGCAGCGCAAAGCCACGGTGACGCTCGGAAGGCCATCGATCTGTTCCGCGGTGCTGGTGATCTCGCTGACGAACGCGGGGAAGAGGAAGTTCGCGAGGAACACGTCCGTGAATCGCAGGAGGAGATCGACAAGGACCGATCACTGAAACTCGTTGAGGGGTTGACGACCCAGAAGAAGATATCCCTGTATGCGACAGCAGCGGTCGCCCGACACTCCAGGCGGTCGGGAAGTTCAGTTCCGAGTCCAGTCGGGTTCAAAGTCTATCAGTGGGTCACGGACGAACTCGATGCCGATCAAATGACTCGAGAAACCTACGTCAAGTACGTGAAAGAGCTCTCCACGTATGGATTGATCTCGACGTCGAGGAAAAGCCGAGGACGTGGTGGTGGGATGTACATGGAGTTCACGTTCACGGGAGATCCAACAGCGATTATGGATCGAATCGTCGAGGACACGAGGCTAGAAACCATCGGTGGCCAAGATGAGCTCCTTCAGTCGGTCGTCAATGCTCAGTTGAACGAATTCCACGAGAAGTAAGAGCACCTCCGATGTCGTGACGCCGTTTCTATGGAGACGTCACCCCCCGTCATCGAAGTGTAACCGATTCTTTTCCCCGAGTTGCACGTTGATAGCGTTCGAATCCCCACAGAGCCAATCAAACTGGACGAGATTGTTCTCGGGTGATCGATCCACGGAGGAACTTCGATGACGGGTAGGACGTGAACCCCCTTCCCCCGTCATCGAAGTGTAAATCCTCACCAGAGGGAGGGTACAGAGGACGAGGAGCAAGACGCGGATCGGCCAGAGAGGCCACAAGAGCCGCAGTCTCACGGGAAAGAGACACTAAAACAAACACGATGAGGAAGCTGTTCCCCGCTCGGTACGTCGGAGTTCCACTCCTCCGAACCTTCGCGATAAGCGCTATTGCGGTTACGGTACTGATGGGTGGCATATAAAACTTCGTCAGACTAGTAACAGTCCTGGAATATGTGATGGTTCTCCTGTCTCGGCGTCTCTTCGTCCTGTTCGTGGTGCTTCCGACCTCTCTCAGCTGTTCTCGCCTCTGACCCCCTTCCGCCCTCGAGAGTTTACACATCGATGACGGGGGGGGAGGGTCCCGAGTAATCGGTAAGGGATCGTGTCCGCCCCCTTCGTGACCACTCGCTACTCTCGTGGATTCACGGGGGCGACATACTCGTTCTTCCAAGAATCGCCCTCTCGCCACTGCCAGTAGAAGTAGTGATAACCGGGCTTTGTCTCTTTCACCGTAATATACGCACCACTCGTCGGGACGTCTTCATAATCGTCTGGATCCGTCGAGATCTCGCGCTCGTCCAGCTCCTCGAGGTCTTCCTCATCGACCTCTTCCTCGGCTCGTCGACGCTCGAGTTCTTCTTGTCGCTGTCGACGTTTCCATTCCGCCAGATCAGCCGCGTACGTCGCGACTGCTTCCAGCCGTTCCGGGGATTGGTTCTCGAGTGGTTCGCGAAGATACTTCGGCAACTCTGGTGCGGGCGGTTTCTCCGGGACGTCCTCGGCCATAGTTACCCCACGAACGGCATATTACATCAATCTGTGGGGTAACTTTGAGATTTGACGATGTTCACCCCCCGTCATCGAAGTGTAAGACTGCTCGATACGACTTGTTACGGCTGAATACTCGACATTCGATCTTCGACGACGACGGACAGGAAACTGACACCTCCAGAAAGCACTTCATCACTCCTCGTCGAACGGGACTGTTGGATCAACCGACGGGTAACACCCGTCTGGAGAATAATACTGGCGATTATCTAAATCACGATTTTGTTAATCGTGATTTTGCTCTTGTTTGTTCCGATAGTGACCTTCTGCAGCATCGAGAGCCGATACAGAGGTACTCAGTCGGTTCAAGTAATTCGGTTTTCGGCGAAACGCTTACCACCGAATTGGATAGTTCGTCTATCATGGATGGAACGGATTCGTGGAATGGTGATCTCGACACTGTTCGCGAGCGACTCAACGTCGTCACTCAGGAGACGCGATTTTCGCTCATCCAGGACATCCTCGGGCATCCGTCGGGGCTGCCGACACTGAAGGAGTTGGACTACGCCAATCCGAGCCGGAGTCAAACGACGATTCGCCAGCATCTACAGCGCCTCGTCGAGACGGGCATCGTCGAGAAAGTCGAACTCCCTGAGGACCGCCGGCAGAACGATCTGCCGTACACGTTCTACGGGATCAGCGAGGAGGGGCGTCGATTCCTCGAGGAGCACAAGCTACTGCGCGCAAAGGAGACCCTCCGGAAGATCTACGATCGGCTCGAGAAGACCGCCGAGATCGAGCGCTACGAGTCCGCCCCGCGTCCCGAACGGTGAGTGATTCAGCGATTCGACGTAGACGCGATAGAAAGTTACCCCACGTTGTTCAGATGATTCTACTCCGTGGGGTAACTTCGAAGACACTCCGCTTCAGGGCCCTGGCTACCGACACCTACTGGAACCCGACAGTAGAATCGTCGTCGAACGTGTTCTCTGAGGCGGAACCATCGATGTCGGATAGATCGACGTCGGCAGTCGATTCGGGATGGATGTCTTTCGTCATCGTATCGAGTTCCTCGGGAGTAGGGAAATCCTCGACGGAGACTGTCTGTGCATCCCGTTGTGCAGCTCGGCGCTTAGCATCTGTAACGAGTTCCTCGATGTCGGCACCGCTGAGACCGGCAGTGTGGCTCGCGAGCTGTGCCAGTTGGTCCCCGGTGAGGTCATGTGGAACCCCCCGCAATTTCGACTGGAAAATCGCGTGACGGCTTTCCTCTCCCGGAAGACCGATCTCGACATGCGTCGCGAGTCGACCAGGGCGAAGAATTGCGGGGTCGATGTCTTCGGGTCGATTCGTTGCTCCGATGACGATGGCCGTTCGATCGTCGGCGGTGAGATGAACGAGCAACTCGCTGGTGATCTTTCTGTCCTCGGCGTGCGCTCCACCAGCGCCGACGTCGCGACCGCCGAAGAGGTGCTCGGCCTCGTCGAGGAAGATGACGCAGGGGCCGACTGCCTCGGCTTCCTCGAAGAGCTGTCGGATCCGCTGAGGTCCTTCGTTAATCCACTTGCTGGTCACGTCCGCCGGGCCCAGCTCAAGGAACGGAATATTGAGTTCGCCAGCGAGCGCTCTCGCGAACAGGGTCTTGCCGGTACCTGGTGGGCCGTAGAAGAGAATCCCACGTGACGGTTCGATCCCGAATCGATCGTATCGGTCGTCACCACGTGCCGCTGCTTGGACTGGCTGGAGGACCTCTTCAGCGAGTCGTTCTTTCACATCATAGTAGCCGGCGACGTCGTCGAAGCTGATGTTTGAGCGAGTCCAATTGTACTCGAGTTCTCCCATGGAAGATGCTTTGGCTGGTGTTTTGGTCGAGTAAGAGTGGTGGCTCTTACCGCCTGAATCGGATGTTCTAGAGGAGTCTGCTTGGCGGAGTGACTCATCTTGTTCATTTTGATCTATGTCCTCCTCCCGAATTCGTCTGAACTTCTCGTAGTCGACGGAGGGCGTCACGTGACCTCCGGCGGCGTAGTGATACCCATTTTCTCCATCGGGGTTGTAGTACATCACCGCGACTAGCGAAGCTGCAGCACCCAGTCCAATAATTGCTTGAACCCGAGAGTCGCCAGGAACAATAGTCGAAAGGAAACCGAACTGCGAGACCGTGACGAAGGAGGTGGCGAACGTCACTGCCTCGGCGAAAAGTAACAACACTACGAACAACTCGTACACGAGTGCGAATGGATAGAGTCCGATGACGCCGATCGATTTGAAGACGGGTATTCCTAACCCACCACCGACATAAATCGTCAAAATACCTAGACCGAGCGCTACTACGGCGGTTGGTGGGAGATTGAGTAAAGGAGCGACCACCCACATGTGGACGAACGCCAGCGTGGTCCATGCGAGCATAAATAACA
This sequence comes from Haloplanus litoreus, assembly GCF_045690335.1. Lineage (GTDB taxonomy): Archaea > Halobacteriota > Halobacteria > Halobacteriales > Haloferacaceae > Haloplanus > Haloplanus litoreus. Next base: position 160,556 of record NZ_CP147875.1, read on the forward strand.
GTCGATAAATACTTCGCTTCTCGTGCTTGCGTTCCATGACCCGGTAAGTCACGTACTCGACGCTCGCGAAGAGACCGAGGAAGATGGCTACTGCGAGTACAGTATCGAGGATACTCATTGGATCACAGAGGTGATTTTGCGAGCCGTGATGGGACGGGTATCGCCATCCCCGCGAGGGGATCGCGCCGGGGGGTGGATGGTCATGTGAGCCGCGACGTCCGTACACCTACTGAGAACGGCATCGACAGATGCGTTCACAGAGGTCTATGTTCCTTTCATGCCGGTACTACGCTATAACTTCTCGCACCGGAGGAACGACCGGTTCGTAAACGGAGGAATGCAGTCAAAACATCTCTAGAGCGTCTCCGATGGTTCCCCCCTGTCTTCATCCCACGGTGGATCCGTCGCCTGACTTGGTCCATCCTCTAGTTTGGTTGTCCAGTCAATGTCATCTCCGTCAGAGGGGTTGGCCAGACTATCTTCGGATCCGGGGCCGATGAGGTGTTTTCCCCCGCGTTTCCCCATATTGTAGGCCGCGTAGGGACTCCGTGTCATAGCCCCGGCAAAGACGATTCCACTAGCCTTTCCGGCCTGGACACCGGTTTTCCCCATCTGCTTGCCTGCCCGTCCCGTTGAGATGGCAGCTCTGCCGGGTGTCTTCGCAGCCGTCTGCGCGGCCTTGATTCGCTTCACGCTTCGGGCAGATCTCGACGCATCATCCCTGAGTGACACGGCTCTCTGACCGAACGTTTGGGCTCTGTCATTGAGGTCGATCGTCATTTCCTCACCAGTTGCCGTCTCGTACGCCACCTTCCCCTCTGCGTTTGGTATGACAGTAGAGACCTCATTTGCAGGTGCTTCGTCTCCTGTTAGGATTCCACGAGCGGCAGCCTCGGCAACGTTGAATTCTCCGTCTTGGTACGCATCTGTCAGGAAGTTTCGGTTCGCTTCGGCTTCGTCGGCCGCGTCCAGATTTTGGCTGATCGCTTTCCGATGACTATCGATACTCTCTGTCCCAACCGCTCTCCTAGCGCCAGCCACTCCACGGTTCTTTGCTTTTGAGCCAAATTTCCTTGCTGTGGAGCCCGCTCGGCTCGCGTGTGTCCGTGCAGTACTCACGACTGGTGAGCCAGCGACCAGTCCGCCAGCCGAATCTTTTCCTCTGGTAAACAACCCGGGTGCTGAATCGACGCTGTTCTCGACGGCGGACTCCCGCGTTCCGATCGCCTCTGAAACGCTACTGCGCATCGTCCCGCCAACAGTTGAGTTCCCGGTGGCCGCAGAGGGATCTGCAGCAGTGCCGCCACCAGAGGATCCACCTGACGATCCTCCACTCCCGCTTCCACTTGTCCCGCCAGAACTCGACTTCGAAGCACTACTCACGGCTCCCGAACCCGCACCAGCGCCGACGGCGACTGCTCCTACCCCAGTGGCGGCGATTGCGGCGGCGACGGTCATCGTGAACGCGGCGTCGACGCCGAGCGGTTGCCCAGCCCACCCAATTGTCTTCCAGATGACGACGAACAGGATGATCGGGAAGATCAGTGCCAGTGCTGCTGAGACGTAGAAGCTAGCGACGTCACCGCTCGCAGAGATTCCACCGGTCGCGATCACGTTGAATACGCGCATCACGAGAGCGATTATCGGGCCGACGAGCAGCGCATATATACCCATCCGGAGCCACGTCGCAGCGAAATTACTGATCGATTTCATCGGCCCCCAGTTCGCGTACCACAGTACGGCGAAGAAGGGAGCTCCGACGGCGACCGTGACGACGATGAACTGCCGGAGGACCAGCAGCACCGACGCGATGATCGTCGCGATGAACATCAGTGGCACCGCGACGAGGAGCGCGATGACCTCAACGCCCAGCCCGAGTGTCGAGCCCCAGCTCCCGCCGAGGTCGGCATTGAACGTGAGGACGAACGTCGTCGGGGCGAGTGCGTTGGTCACCGCGTTCGACGCCTCGATGAGGAACCCGAACAGCGGCTGGGAGATCGCGATGAAGAAGATTACTGCGACCACGCGGGCAACCATGTTCCACAGCGAGGTCTCGCGGTCCTGACTGAACGGCATCGCGATCAATCCGCCGGCGATTAGGATGGGCAACAGCGCGATCGAGAGACGGAAGACGTCGTCCCATCCGCCCGTGACCTGTGCGCTCGTCATAATCGAGGGCTCGATGGTCAGCAGCGGCTTCAGCCCGAAATTGAACATGAAGTTGATCGCGCTGACCAGAATCGAGCGGAGGAACTCGAAGATAGCCCGGACGATTGCGTCGGGCAGCCAGCCGAGGTCCAGGAGGTCAGCCATCGATCTGCCCCTCCGATGTGGTCGCGAGCCTCACGCTACCCGGATGCGACCGATCCGTCGCGACGCCCGGCCGTTGCTTCACGGTTCCTCCGTCGTGTGGCCGTTCGTGACTGCGTCCGACCCCCCGTCAGGATCGATCTCCGGGTCGGCGTCGACGACGTCGTTGAGGTCGGCCGCGTGGACATCCTCGTGATCGGCCTCCATCGCCATCTGAAGGTCCATATCGCGGTTCATCACGTGCGGGAGGTCCGTCATCTTGAGGTCCTCGTGGAATGCCGCGTCTCTGGGTGTTCCGTCACCCTCGGCGAGGTCGATCCCCTCGACGCCGGCGAGCCAGTCCCACGGATCGAGCGCGTCGTCCAAGACGGTGTGCTCGAACGGCCCGCTCCGGATTTCGAGGCGGCGCCGCCCGTGGACGCTAGTCGCCAGTAAACACTCCGAGTAGTCCGAATCCTGTCCGCGGGCTGCCGTCTGGATGAATCGAATCTCGTCGGTCGAGAAGCCGTAGTACTCTGCCGTCTGCTCCGAGACCGATTCGGCGTAGAACAGGCACTTCACGTCACAGTTCTCGTAGACCTCGCGGCGCTCGTTCGTCCGGACGAACTCGTGGGCGGTTTGGCTCATCAGCGTCAGTCCAGCCTCGTAGTGACGCGCGTGGCGGATGTACAGGTTGATCAGGTCCCGTGCAGCGGGTCGTCCCAATAGATAGTGGGCCTCGTCGAACGTGACGTCCACCTTGTAGGGCGACTGCTTCGCCTCCAGGTAGGCCCACGAGAGCATCGCATGGAGGATGAGCGGCATCTCGCCGGTGTCGGCGAACGAACTCATGTCCATCACGACGAGTCGTGAGGAGAGATCGAGGTTCGTCTGGCCGTTCAGGTTGTGGTTGATACCTCCCGGTTTGAACGACTCGAACTTCGGCTGGAGGCTCCGAGCGAGTTCCTGATGATGGTCGGTCGGCGTGACGATTGTATCCGAGATCGAGATTACCCCTCCGTGGAGAGGTCCCACCTCGTCGCCGAGCTCCGCCTCTTCGGCGTTCGGAACGCCGTAGGACTGGAACTGTCCGAGTTCGACTCCGTCGATGACACCCGCCTCGTGGGCGGCTTCGAGGCCGCCGGCAGCGATCACGTTGACACCGCGGATGAGGTCGTCGAGCGTGGGTGACTCCCGCCCGTAGGTGTCGAACTCGCCGAGGATGATTCCCTTCGAGATGTAGGCGTAATGGGCGGCCTGAATGAGAATGCCCTCCTCGCCGGCGGACATGCCGTCACGCTGGTCGAAGTGAGTGTGGAGCATCTCGATGACCGACCGAATCGTCAGCGCGTAGGTGTCGTCGCCGTTCTCCTGTTCGGCATCCGCCGGCGGCGAGATGTCCATCGGATTGACGGTGTAGTTCCCGCCGAAGCGGATCACTTCGCCGCCGAGGGACTGTGCGAACCGCGGGTAGTCGTCACCCGCCGGGTCAAACAGGATGCACTGGACGTTCGGGTCTGCGAGCAGTCGCCGGTAGATCTCCAGCTTCCGGAAGTAGCTCTTTCCCGACCCCGTCTTTCCCGAGATCGCCATCGAGTGGCCCGACAGCGCGTAGCGGTCGAGGATCACAGGCCGCTTCGTATCGTCGAACCCGAACAGGACGCCCTCGGGGTCGTAGATGGAGGGTTCGACGAGGTTGAAGAACGTCCCCAGCGCCTCGAGCTGAATCGGGTGCGTGTTGTCGATGGTGTCGCTCGCTAGTGGGGCGACCGATCCAATGGCCTCGAGTTGCTGGTGTTTCACCGGGCTGAGGTCGACGTCCTGTTCGGCGAGGATGGCCTCCACCCGGTCGAGCATCTCGTCGAGGTCCTCCTGCGTGTCGGCGACCAGTTCGAGGTAAATCGCGACATCGTAGAGCTTGGTCGTCCCGCGGATGGTGTTCCGCAGGAGCCGTTCGAGGTCCTGCCGTTCGAGTTCGTCCTGGTAGGTGTCGGTACGGCCGCGTTTCTGTTTGACCGACAGCGAGGTGACGGCCTGCGTGTAGCGCTTCTGGAGCTGGCGACGGACGTCTTTCGCGGCCCGCGGCTGGACGTGGAGCGACAGCCGCAGATCGACATCCGCTAGGGTCAGCGGCACCAGCCAACCGAGGCCCACCTTCCGGGGGAACGAGGTCACCGTGAGAACCTGCGAGATGCGGTCGTCACGGACCTGGAACTTCGGGTAGTCCTGGACGACTCGGGGAGCGATGAGCCGCTTGTCGAGCTCGCCACGCTCTTTCAGCGTCTCCATCGGGGTGGCGAGGTCGACGTCCTCGGCCTGCAGCTGGTAGGCCGCCCACTCGATGTTCTCGGTGGTGGTCTCGCGGTCGAGCAGCGCGAGGTAGTCGAGCGCGTGGCGCGTCTCATCGCCCGAGAGTTCGTCGATCGGGCGGCGCTCGACCGACTCCTCCGTCGTCTCGTTACTGAATGCCTGCGTGATTCGTTTGATCATCTCTTGGTCTCTGCGTGTGCGGTCGGGGTGATCGGCCGTCGGTACAACTCCTGAAGTCGCTCAAACATCGGTTCCCTCCGGTGGATCTGCCCCACCGTGATCCTCGTCGACGACCGCGTCGGCAAGCTGCTCGACATCACCCTCGATTACGTCGAGAGCGCTGCGACGGGCCCGGAGCGCAAGTGCGACGCCGACGACCAGCAGAAACAGCCCCGCGGCGTACACCTCGACGACGAGGGCCGTGGTCCCGGTCGGCGTGCTGGTCCACTGCGTCGGATACGCCTGCTCGAACAGCCCCACAGCGACGGCCGTCACACCGACGCCGGCGAGGCCGATGGCTGTCGATCGCCGTCCCGACGGGAGCAGGATGACCAGACTCAGCAGGAACGTCGGAAGGCTTCCGGCTGCGAGCCCGAACGACGCCTCTCGCACGAGCAAGTACGGCACGTCTCCAACCTGACCGCTTCCGAGGAACGCACTGAGGGCCGTGGCCGCGAACAGGAGCGCTGTCGCGAACAGCGTCACGCCGGCATACACCGACAGTGGCGAGTGGTAGTGCTTTCCGCGTCCGATTGGGCCGATCGTCCGGGCGTACCAGGCGAGGATACGGGAGTTATCGACCTGGTCGATGTACTCCTCCTGAACGCGCCCGCCGTACGGCAGATCACCAGTCGACTCGGGGCGAGGCTCGGGATCGGACTCCGGTTCAGCGAGTTCAGCCTCCCGGTCGGCCTGCTCGAACGCCGTCGCCAGATCGAGCGGTTCGTCGGTCGCGGGATCGGTCAGCGTGTCCTTATCCGGCTGTGTGAAGACGCCGTGTTCGAATCTAATCGGGGCTTCTTGGCCTCGGTAGACCTGATAGAGAATGTCGAGGACGTCGGCGCGGTCATCGAGGATAGTCGTCTCGACCTGCGTGCGCGGCAACTGCGAGGCGACCCGTTGGACCCGGGCCCAGACCTCGTCGAGATACGGCTCTTCGTCGTCGACAGCCGTCGTGCGATCACCAAAGGGAAGTGCATCAGTGATGGCGTCGAAACGCCCGTCCTCATCGTCCTCGCCCTTCCTGACTGCGACGGCGACGAAGAACCGCCGGTCGCGAACGTTCGCAAGCGCGATTGTCTGCTCCAGCCATTCAGCGTGGGCGATTCGGCCGTATCCGAGGAGCGGTGAGTCGGTCACCCGGTCGCTGTCTGCCCCGACCGCCGCACCGCCGTCGGTGGCCGGTTCCTCTGCGTCGTCTTGATCGTCGACGATCGCCGTCGGCTGACCGGTCGGTGTACCCGGAGCGTCCACCCCGACGAACTTCTCGATATACTGGTCGCCGTTGAAGCGAGTGGTCAGTGTCAGGAACTGCGTTGGGAACTGCAGACCCCGCAGGAACGTCATGTACGAGACGTACAGGCTGTTTCGGCGTTCTTCTGAGAGCGTGAGCCACTCGCGGGGCTCGATTTCGATCAGCATCGTGTATGCCGTCGGTGTCTCGATGACACCACCGTCGCGAACGTTTTCGAAGCCGAGGAGGTCGAGCGTCGATCCTCCAGCGCCCGCCCCGCTCTCGGGGGTCACGGTCTGTCCTCCAACGTCGATCCATCGACATTCGGACGGGTACGTTCGAGGCCACTGGGGTAGGCGATGTCGACGCCCTCGGGGTCTGATAACTGATCAGCAGTTGTCACCGGGGATTTCGTAATCCACTCGTCTTGCGTGACGCCGGCGCCGAGATCTCCGTCCTCGGGATCAGGATGTCGCCAGACGTAGACGTTCGACCCGGTCTTGTACTGGAAGACGGCATGCGCATACCGCAGGGGACGCTGGCCGGGTGGCGTCTTCAGGAAGATCAGCCCGCCGACACCGATCCCGAGGGCGAATAGCGGGAAGGTGAACAGCAGTGGGAAGCCGATGGTGTAGAGGACGGCACACGGGGCGAGTGGGATGGCGAGCGACTCGGCGAGCCGCTTCACAGAGAAGCCGAGGAACTTCGACTCCAGCAGGTTGCTCGCGACCGGGACGGGGTCGGGCATCTATCCATCCTCCCCGAGACACTCGTCTCCGGATGGGAGAACTCCGCCGGCTTCCAGCTGCTCGGCTCCCTTGATCAGCATCCCGCGCCAGTTGACTCCGTGACGTTCCCGAACGGCCTCAAGCTGCTCGAACTGCCGGTCGTCCTTGATGACGATGCGGGTCGAGGTCATCGCTCGGCCCTCTCCACAGCAAATTCGACAGCGCCGCCGTCCCGGCGGTTTGTCTCGGACTTGACTGTTCGGAGCGTGCCGTTCGCATCGAACAGGCGCGAATCGAGTCGATGATCGGTGGTGGACGTATCCGACCGAGCTGGTGTTTCGTGCGTCTCGGCATCAGTCGGCGACTCGATGGGTTGCTCACCTCGGTCGGTACTGTCCGATTCCGACTGCCGACGTTCGCGATCGGGATCGTCCGGTGTGAGCGCGAATCTGAGCTCTCGGCCCTCGAGACGCTTGGCGCCCTGAATCAGCATCCCGCGCCACTGGACGCCGTACTTGTCCCGGATCGCCCGGAGCCGGCGGTACTCGGCCTCACTTCTGAATTGAATCTCGATTTCAGGCATTCTGGCTCACCGGTTCAGCTGGCACTCTCGTCGAGAACCACGGCGGGACGCGGCAGATCGAAATCTGGAGTCACCGAGAGCAGGGTTCCGAACGGCGTCACCAGTACGACGTCCGTTCGGAGGATGGACTGTGGTTGCATCACACCCCAGTGGTCGGTGGGACGAGCATTTGTTTATTTCAATAATGCGTAACGCGTAACACTGCGTCGGGCGCACGGTTGCGTCAGCCGCAACACTGCAATTTCCGCATTCTGAGCGAACTTTTGGGGCGGTTCTGCGTCGCTCCAAACAGCAGTATCATGTCACCGCTCCCCCTGCTCCTCACCATCCCGGCGTTCGCCACTCGGTTCGTCGCGACTACCCAGGATTTCCTTCTCCCGGTCGCGGGGCCGCTCACTCTCCCGATCGAGGACTGGATCCCCTTCAGTAAGCATTCGTTCTCTGCGTTCGTCCTCGCTGCGGTTGATTTCGGTTCGATGCTGGACTTTCCGGCGTGGACGGACACCGTGTTCTCCATGGCCGGCCTCGTCCTGCTGGTTCTTGGGATGATGGCGTGGCTGGGAAGCCATAGCGGATACCGTCGAGCGTGGGGGCGACGGATGGCTTTCTCCGGCGGTGGCCTGTTCGTCGTCGGGACCGCGTTCGGGACCTTCGTCGACCTCCTGCAGTATGTCCTCGGATAGGCGTCGCAATCGAGTGCGTGATACGTCTCTATCGACGATAGCTTCGCTGTGGCCGCGTCTCCGCAGCCGAAGTCAAGCTCTCGTCGATCCGATTCGAGGCCGTCTGATCACCCTTCCCGTAGCCGTTCTGGGGATGGTACTCATCATCGTCTCGAGCGCGGTCATCGGTGCTGCCGCAGGGGCGCTCGTCATTCCCAATCCCGAGCCAGGTGTCGAGAAGCACTACGACGACACGTTCCGGGTCCTCGCGAGCAACGATCCCGACCCCGGCCGCAGTTCTCAGACCGTCGGCGTCTACGAGTACGCAGACAACGGAAGCATCACGGCCGTCAACAGGACGGTCGTCACCCAGCCAGTCCAGCTGTGGGACTCGAATATTCAGTCGCGGGATGCTCTGGTCATCGCGAACGAATCCGATATGTACCAGAGCGGACTGCACGGTTTCGTTCAGGTTCCCTATCGCGACCGCTGGACGCCGCTCACGGACTGGTGGAACACCGAGTTCCGAATCCTTCCGCTCTACTCAGCTGACCCTTCCCGAGCGACGAGTACCGACGGTCGCTATACGGTCGAGGTCCGCCACCCAAACGGCTGGTGGAATCCGGTGTACAACGCCGAGATCGAGCGCATCGACGGCAACCTCACCGTCACCAACCCGGACGAGGCGCTCGTCCTCTCGTCGTACTACAGCACGGTGATCGACCGAAAAATCCAGATCGTTGAAGGTCTCCTCCAGCACTCTGCGATGGCACCCAGTTCGGCAGCCGCTCGAAGTACGTCCTCGGTCCCGACCCGCAACGGGAGCGAAGTGTTTCCGACGACGGACGGCGCGAGCGTCGGCCTCCAGTGGCGTCCCGGCTCTCACGAGCTAGTCCGGGATGCCTACGTGGGAAACATCGACGTCATCCCTGGCGTGTGGCACGACGGTCGATACGTCACCCCGAGCTGGCAGCTGTCCACCTACATTCCGTGGGACTACCGGATCGACGTACCGTCGGACTACAGCGAAAGCGGGTCCTGTACTATCGGGAACAACACCTACTCGCTTACTCGATGGGCCGACTACCGGCTACTCGATTCGGATGCAGAGGTGGTGAACGTCACCGCCGGGAACATCAGCCTAGACTACGCTCGCCCGGGAATGTGGACGACGGTCAATCTCACTAGCTCGGCTCCGCGTCGGCTCCCGCCGGGGAGGTACGACCTTACGGCGACGCTCCGCATCGAAACCGAACTAGAAACACACTACGGCGTGTCGAGCGCCCGCTGTTCGGAGTGGGACTCCATCCGGATCACCAACCGAACGGTCGAACTCCAGTACACCGTCCCTATCGAGACGGTCAACAGCGATGACCTTTCGGTGGACGTCCAGGTGTACGACCGGCCTGGTCGGGACGTGGTCTCGGTCAACTGGACCGGTGAACAGGGCCTGGCCGCCGGCGCCGCGGCGTGGGAGGACGTCGAGGTACAGATCGGCGAGAAGAAGATGTACGTGACCGCTCCGTGGCGGTTTTATTCGGTCTCGCGGAACACCCACGTCGAAGAGCGAACGAGCGGCGGCACGACCGCTGTCGAGGCGTCACACTCCTATCGGGGCACGTATCCGGCGATGCTTCACTATCGGATGAGTCCGGCGAACGTGAGCGTACTCGCCGACCAGCCTGCCGACCAGCACATCTGGTGGAACCGAACGTATGTCGCCCGGAATCGGTCCGTTCCGGCGACGCCGCTCCCGAGTTCGATCGTCGCGACGCAGAACACGAAACCGACGTACCTCTACGACCAGTTCGCCGGGGTCCTGAAGAGCACCGACCAGGTGACCGGCGAATCGGTCACGGCGGAAGCAAGTGACGTGTGGGGGCTTCCTGTGGATACGTCGGTGAGTGTGACCCGCTATCAGGAATCCGAGCTCACCGTCACTGTCAACCAGTCTGCGGGGACAGCCGAGGTGTTCCTCACGAGTGCGACCGGCCTCCCGCTTCCCAGGCGTACCATCACTTTCGACGGGGCAGCCGTAGACAGCGTCACAACTGGCGCGGATGGTCGGGCGACCGTCGACGTGACAGGGACGATCGTCCGAGCGCATTTCGCTGGTGACCACTGGCGCGATTCGCGTCCGACCTACTATCTCGACGCCCACGGATATGACGTGTCACAGACGGCGTTCGGTGGGGCGACCGGAGTTCTCGGCTACCTGAGCGCAGCTATCTCGAACGCGGTCATCTTCGTGGAGTGGCTGGTCTTCGGGATCTTCGCGTTGCTGTGGATGCGATTCATGCGGCAGCGGCCGGCGGGTAGGCGGTAGTGCGAACTTCAAGGGATCCCCGGGAAATAAAACCAGCCCAGGGCGAGCACTTGACCGACGATTCCTCCGATCAGGAACCCTGCGTTCCAGCCCCTGGAGTCGGCCCTGAACAGTCCGAACCGAAGCGGAAGCGGGGAAAGTGGTCGGAAGGGACGAACTGTGTGATCACCGCGACCGACGGTCAGCGCATCCGCCAGCAAATGTGAGATAACCCCGAGGAACACCGTCGTCCCGGCGAGTACCGCAATCGGCCAAGCAGGGAGGACGACCGGCGCTGCCAGCAGGCCGACGTAGAGCCCTGCGCAGGCGACCGCGCCGACACCCAGCGCGAACCAGACGGTGTGCGTCGGCCCGCGGTGGGAGAGCCAATCGTGGTCGTGGTCGAGATCTGGAAGGCGACAGACCGCTACTGCGACTACCGTCATGGCGAAGCCGACGATTCCGAACAGTCCTGTCAGTGGGAGCATAAACAGGAGCGCGATTCCTCGGTGTCCATCCCTGTGCATAGTACGGTCGATGCCACTCCTGATCGGGGGCACCTCTATTGCTCGAATCGGGTGACTCCATTATAGTCGTTCTCGGCGTCTGAGGGGCTGTCCCCATGAAAATCCCACATCGGCCGTAGCTCTGTAGTGATAGCCCCTGGTTGATTCCCCTCGGCTCGCGGCACGCCGCAACTGTGCGCATCGCGCACTCTGTAAGAGTACTTGCTTTCAGTCTACTTTCTTCTCTCAGATGCCGTCGGTTGCTGACCTCGTTGATCCCGCGTTCAGGCTGTTCACGGTCGCCGAGGTTACTGCCCGGTACCTCTCGCTGACCTTGCTGGTCATCGGGCTCATTGGCTATTTCACCGCGAGGTCGAACTCCCGTAGGGCGGTTCGGTATCGTGGGATGATCACTGGCTCGGCTGCAGCCTTGGTCGCGATTATCGGCCTCTCCGCGTTCTACGACCTCGTCGCGTTCGTGATGGGTAGCTCCGGGTTCCTCCCACCTGGATGGCCATATGGGAGTGTCGGCAGCAGCGGGTTGCTCCCAATCGCTCAGGCCGCCTCGGGGATGCTATCGTACGTCGGCCTCGCGTGCTTTTCGTTGGGTGCCGCACTATGGGCAGCGGGGACGCCGCGAGGTCGGACGTGGACCCGAGGCTACCGCGGAATCACGTGGGGACTCGCGATGATCGGCGTGTCGATGGGTGGACTGCTATTCATAGTGTTTGCTGCCGTTTTTGGACTGTGATTTCCGCCTCTGCGACTGAGGATACTATCTTGACCTGGATATCGGGGTCATCTCTACGCGAGCATCGACTTGATGTCTTGGCCAACTGAATCCGTCGTTCCGAACTCGTAGCCGAAGAACTTCGTACCACACAGATCGGTAATCGACGTAACCAGCGGTGTTCGCGGGTCGTCGGGGGCGGTGGTGAACTCGCCAGCGAGGTGTTCGACGACCGTGTTGTGTTTCACCCAGATCCGGGCTGATTTGTACTCGTTGACGTGCTGGAGCATTTTGAAAAGGGCAACGTACCAGTACGTCTTCGGCGGATGACCGGCGATATCGACGCTGACTGTCTCGCGCTTGAGATACTGATTGTGCTTCTCAGCAGACTGGACGGTCCAAGCGACATCGAGCATTTCATCCCGATTGCGATAGCCCACACGGATATTGACCCGAGAGGTGTATTCCTTGACCTCTCGCTTGTTTTTTCGGTACTTACGGGGGATGTCGAACTCATTACCGCAGTACTCACATCGCACAGAGTACGTATCCACGGTCACTACCACTTCCTGAGTGCCCCCACAATCAGGACATGTGAGGAGAGTCATCCGATGGACCTGTTCACCCCAGGATATTCAGTTTTGACGATTATTCGAATTTATGAGCCCTCTGTTTGGCTTTCTTGAAGTGTCTCAAGTGCCATCTCCAACTCGCTGAGTAGATCCTCGGTTTCCTCGACTGAGAGTTTGTTCGTGGTGGGTCCACGTCGTCCCTGGAACTTCAGTAGAACCGACTCGTCGCTCACTTCTACTGTGACCATAGCGGTGCTTGGAGGGCTATAAACAAGAAAATGCTGACAGGTTCGTCGGTGAATACACTCGTCGACGAGTAGAGGAACAAAGGAAATTGGGCGATACGTCCGGCGAAGGGAAGTCCGAGAGATCTCGGGATTAGATTCTTCCCCTCCCGACTGGCCTGTACTCCTCGTTGAGTTCCTCGGCGGTAGCGAACTCGACCTGGTCGAGGAGCTCGTTCACAGCCTCGTCGTAGGACTTCCGATCGAGCAAATTCCGATTGCTGAACGCACGGAGGCGGTCGCGCGTGTTCTCTTTCACGGGGATTGAGTACCGGCTCATCGCGGGCACTCCCCGGGGCTGTTCGCCGTCCCAGATGTGTCTGGTCGTGTCATGGCGGTCACTATCGGTCGGCTACAAGTCGGGACCGCAACTACTTGCTCGTCTCTATGCGAGAGGCTAACAAGCATAACTGTTTCCCCAATCCCACATAGACCCCACCACACGCTGATAAACGCGCACCTGTGCGTCCGACGCAACCGTGCGCGAGGCGTAAGATTGCGAAATACGCATTCTTGAAACAAACATTACGGCACCAGTCGAACGGCCGGTGTGCAATGACGAGCACTATGACCGACTCCGACCTCGACATGTACCGCCGCCGGCTCCGTCGGCTTCGCCGCGCCCTCGACTTCGAGACCATCTTCATCACGGCATTCCTGTCGCTGCTGGTGTTCGTCGGTCCTGCTGCCGCTCAGGCTAGTGGCCCCACGGGTGGGGGTGGCGGCTCGGTCGCCGGCTGGGAAACCATCCTCACCAACCTGTACGACGTCGTCTACACGACGCTCCAGTACGCCGGCCTGACAGTGCTAGTCCTCGGACTCATCGTCTGGCTCACCGCGCGCCGGAACTCCCAGCGATCCGAGACTGGGATGAAACTCACGATGGGCGGTGGCGCGATGGTGATCGCCTACTTCGGGCTCGGAGCGCTCGTCTCCCTGCTCGAGTTCATCGCCGGGTGATCGTTCCGCGGCGCAGTCCCCGCATTTGGTACCGAAGGACAACGGTTCGATTACCGTCCAACCCCCCATCATCGAAGTGTAAACCGCATTCGACCACCCCCCGTCGTCGGAGTGTAAACCCCGTCCGATCACACCCCCCGTCATCGATGTGTAACTCGTGTCCGAGGGCCACTTGGTCGCCCGCTATCCTCGCCGATGGTGAGCGCAAGGCAACCGGACGCGACCCACGCCTCGACGGGCTTCATTCGTCTCGAGCCATGTACCCCATTCACGCCAACCAGTCGTATTGTCCGTCGAGCCATCGATCTGCCCTTCTTGGGTGCTGGTCGTCTCGCCGCTCACCGACAGGAGACCGGACTCGATGACCGGTCGCTCAACCAGTGACCGGCCGGGTGCGAGTGAATCATCTCGCGACCCGCGGTTCCCGAGCATCGACGAGGCTGATATTCAGCGAGCGCTTTCGACACGGCTCGGTGGCGAACCCTCCGACGATACAGAGCCGCGGGCGGGACAGCCCGAGGAAGATTCACACCAGGGGCCCGAGACGGACAACGCCGATGAACCGGCCTATCCAGAGGGGCCGTCAGAGTCGGAGGAACACCCAGGAGACAACTCGGACGGTGAGGGTCCACGTCCGTACATCAAGATCACCCCTGCTCGTGAACAGGTCACTCCAGACCACGTCATCAAAGGACTCTATGGACTCTACCGCGCGGGAAGTGGCCGCACACTCCCGTTCCATGTCGAGCGACGCCTCTCGTTCGTGAGTACGCACCACTCCTTCGAATTCCTGATCCACAAGCCGGAGGCCACACAGCGGTTCGACTTCTATCTCGGCGTTCATCCCTACGAGGTCGAGGCAGTCGAACATCTCGCTGCGAACGTCCGGGCGATGTATCCCGAACGCTTCCGCTTCGAGATCGTCCCCTTCGCGACCAGTGCTGTGTTCGTCGACGACGCCGAGCCCGATCGAGCTACCCTCGCCGATCTCGAGTCGTTCGAGGGACTAGATGAGCTCGCGAATCTGGAGGGATTTGACCCGGGACTCTTGGATGGTGCGAACGATCCAGACGCGCGAGTTTCCGGTCCCGATGACGGTGATGATCCGACACCTCCGGCGATGGTTCGCTGGGGCGGCGTCGAGACGAAGAACAACGACTGGATGACGTTGCTCTCGCAGTTCAGCGAAGTATCCGTCGACATCGAGGAGGCGTTCCGCTCGCCGCTGAGTGTCCTGCTCGAACAGGCCACCGAGACGAACGAGCCGTTCCTGTTCCAGGCGGTGTTCACTCCCCGGCGCGACTGGACGAAAGAGGCGGAGGCCCACAAGCGAAACCTGAAGATGGGCACGACGGGGATGTGGAGTGCGTTCAGGCAGGAAGCGGGCGCGATGCTGTTCGGCACCTCCGAAGAGGAACGTCGACAGCGTCACCGTCCCGACACGCCCGAGCAAATCGGTGGAACCCTCTCGGGCGGCGGTGACGGCCCTTCGACCCGGCATAGCCGGATGGGGCAGATCGATCTGAAACAGCCGACCGTCACGTTCGACCTCTCGTTGCGGGCTGGTGGCGAGCCTAGCGTCATCAACGGTGTGACGGGCGCATTCACTGCCCTTAGCGGACCATACTATGGCGTCGAGGGGGAAGCCGTCGATGCGGTGGATCGCGAGTTCGAGGACCTCTGTGGCGCACGTCTCGGCCGGACAGGGATCCGCGAGCGTTTCGGAAACACCAATCCGATTATCGTCACCAGCCCCGACGAACTCGCCAACTTCGTGACTGTCCCGAATACGGGGGCCCTTCCGAAGGCCAGTCGTGGCGCGTCCGGCGGGTCTCCCGACGCCCGGTCACCGCTCACCGCGACGGACGAGGAACTGCTCGCGAAGTTCGACACCGGAATGTGTATCGGGGAGGCCGAGACCGCCACGCCGGACCGGCCGAACATTCCAATCAGTCTGACTGCCGAGCAGCTCACCCACCACGTTCTCCGGGCATCGACGACGGGGAGCGGGAAGACGACCGCGATGGTCAACGACGGGTTGAGTGCCTACGAGGAGCTCAATGGACCGATCTTCATTTTCGACAAGAAGGGCGGTAGTATGGCGACGGAGTACAAGCGAGCGCACTTCCGCCGATTCGGCGATCTCGACGAGGTGATCCATCTCCCGGTACCGGGCCCGAACGGTGAGCTTCCAGCCTTCCCGTTCTTCGACATCCGACCGCAGGTGGCGGCCGGGATGAGCCGCGAGGCGGCGGTCCAGGAGAAGGTCGACCGCTACAACGAACTTCTCGAGTACGTCCTCGGCGAGGAACAGCACAACCAGGCGTTCGTCGCTCAGGAAATCCTCTCGAATCTCATCGTCGCTCTCTTCGACCCGGTGTACGGGGACGAGGCCTTCGCGATCAGCGACCTGCTCGGGGCGGCCACGCGGATGCAGACCGAACAGGTCATTCCGGACGTGAGCGACCCCGAGCTTCACGCCACACTCAGGCGGCACTTCAGCGGGGACGAACGTCGTTTTGCCACCTCTATCGATGCGGTACTGAACCGGATTACCAAGCTCAAAGAGCGGGACTTCATCTGGCGGATGCTCAATTTCGTCCCCGAATGGGACGACGACACTCGCCAGTATGCCGACGAGCAGATGTTACTCGACCTGGATCGGCTACTGGACTCGTCGAAGGTCATCCTCGTCGATACGGGCGAGTTCCGTCCGGCCTCGAGCAACGTCTTCACCGTGTTGATGCTGGACTACCTCTGGTCGTGGGTTCGCCTTCGCGAGCGCTGGAACCGGGGTGTTCCCGCCCCCGACGAGGGATACTGTGTGAACCTGATCATCGATGAGGCGGCGCCGATCATGCAGGCAAGCCTGGTTCGCGATGAGATGATTCCCGATGCTCGCGAGTTCGCCCTCGCGTTCGAACTGATCGTTCACTTCCCCGAACAGGTGAAACGCGACGCACTGGATACGCGGGCCTACAAGGAGATCCTCCGGAATATCAACACCAAGCTGATCGGGAAGCTCGCCATCGACGACGAGCTCGCGACGACGCTGTTCCACGAGGAACTTGACGCGATCGAACTGTCGAACCGGATCGCCTCCCTCCCCCGGGGTGAGTGGCTGGCCCAACTCCCGGACACCGGATTCATGACCGACACGCCAGAGCTGGTGACCCTCAAGCCGCTCCCGATCCCATCGGGTCACAGCGACGGCGAGGACCCGGTCGACGTCGGGACGCACAGCCCCGACGCGGGAATGACCTACCAGGAAGCGGATGAACTCCAGTGGTCGCGCACCCGTTTCAGCTACTGTCTCGTACCGGGCGTGAACAGCCCGCCGGACGCCGCACAGCGAGCCGCGCGGTACGGAACTGGACCATTGAACAGTGGGGCGATCCGTTCGGAATCTACGTCGGATTCGTCGACGATTCCGCCGACTGCCAACTCCCCTCGTTCGGATCTCGAGAGGTCCTCGGAGACGACCGAGCGGGATTCAGCAGCCGATTTGACGATATCTGGAGACGACTCTGCGGACAGCTGTGATGACTCCTCCAACGAGGACCAAGTGGGAGGTCCGGTCGGTGGCGCCTCGAACGAGTTCGGCACCGTTCTTGGAGCGGGGACCGCCCCACGTGCCCCATCGCCGGCTCCGTCCGATTCGACTGCCGGGATTTCCGATGACTCCGCTGCAGGTCCCCCGACAGACGATGGCTGTGCTGCTGCGGATGCGTCCTCGGAGAGTCCCCCGACCAATGGAGAATCATACTCGCTGACTCCTGCAGAGCAACAGTTTCTCCGAGACGTCATCGCAGGGATCAACGGGGAACTGGAGGGATACGACCTCACCCAGTCGATGACGACGATCCGGAACGGTGTCGACGGCGAGATCGACGAGGACCGACTCGTCGAGATGGGCTACCTCGAACTCCAGTCGGTAAACACGCGGAAGTACTACTATGTCACTCCGGCAGGGCAGGACGCGGTTGATCGGACGATCTATTCGGGCCGCAACGACGGTGACCCGTTCGAGAAGACCGTCCACAAGGTCTACGTCGAGTACACCGCTCGGCACCTCCGAAATCAGGGCTTGCTGGTCGAGACGTACTACGAGCCGATGGCCGGCGGGATGATCTTCGATGTCGCTGCGTTCCTCCCGGGCGACGGTGACGGGCGGACACTGGCGGTTATCGCCGAGGTGGTGACGAACATCCGTCCCGAGCTGATGATCAAACACTACGACGACCTCGCGAGCTTCGACGGCGTCCGGAAGATGTGGGTGGTGCCTCACACCGACGTTGTGCACGAGATTATCAGAGTTCTGGCCGATACTGGACGGCTTCAGACGGTGCCACATCG
Organism: Haloplanus litoreus; assembly: GCF_045690335.1. Taxonomy (GTDB): domain Archaea; phylum Halobacteriota; class Halobacteria; order Halobacteriales; family Haloferacaceae; genus Haloplanus; species Haloplanus litoreus. Next base: position 178,294 of record NZ_CP147875.1, read on the forward strand.
AGATATCGAGAACTATGCACGTCTCTCCGAGCAGGCATTCGAGAATCCCCGGGAGTGGCGGTTCGTCGGGGGGCGGAATCTCGTCCGAATGGTTGACCGGACGGACGGGGAGGTCGACCGGTGACGATCTGGGTTAGTTGTTGGGCGCACGGTGCGCTCGATAGCTGCTCTCGGCCGCGCTCCATCCGTGCTGGGCCAGTCGACTCGATACCTATAATAGTAGTTTGGGAGGGGAGAACTCGCTCAACTGTACCGGATGCGCACGGGCTTGCGATTTCGAGCGCACGGACACGCACCCACCGCCCGGCCCGGCGCACAGCGATGCACGGCGATTTATCGACCTCTCGAATCGGGCGTGACCGGCACAGGTTCACCCACCAGAGACGAGCATCATGAGTAGCGATATCGATGTCAGTCTGATTCCCGAGAGGTTGGCCGACTTCGAGCAGTGGATCTGCTGGCAAGAGACAGAACGTGACGGGAAGGCGACGAAAGTTCCCATCAAACCCTACCACACCAACGGCACGCCGAACGCCAGCGCGACAGAGTCCGGCCACTGGCGCGATCTTGAGAGCGCACTTGCGTTTCACGAGAGCGACCGCGTCCGGACCGACGGGATCGGCTTCGTGTTCGCGCCGGCAACGCCCATCGTCGGTGTGGATCTGGATGACTGTCGGGATCCCACGACGGGCGAACTCGCATCGTGGGCCCAGGACATCGTCGACCGGTTGGATTCCTACAGCGAAGTCTCGCCCTCAGGGCGGGGCGTTCACGTCATCGTCGAGGGCGAACTCCCGCCGGGTCGGAATCGGCGTGGTGACGTCGAGATGTACGACGAGGCCCGATTCTTCACCGTCACGACCGACCACATCGAGGGGACACGAACGTCCCTTGAGCGACGCCAGGATGCGCTGCTCGGAGTCCACTACGAGTACGTCCAGTCACCCCCGACGTGGAGACGGCGCCAGTCGATCTCGAGGCGGCTGTCGAGGGTGCTGGTCGTTCCGACTCGTCGGCGGACGAGCGCGGGCAACAGGCCGGCGAGCCGGCAGCCGGGGAGACAGCCGACGAGACAGGGACCTCGGAGACAGCTACGGCACTCGGATCAGACTCGGGGCTGTACGCCCGCTACGGACTGGACTACCCTGATATCGAGGACCCGGGTCTCGAGGCCGCCCTGCACGGACTGAGTCCGTCGGCGCTTCCTCACCATTGCCGACGTCGATGGACGATATCGCGGGTCCTGGCGTCGATCTCGACGACGAAACGGTGCTGGAGTGCGCGATGGACTCGAAGAGCGGTGATGTCATCGAGGCGCTCTACGACGGCCGCTCGGAGCTCTGGAGCGGGCGGGACAGCCGATATCCCTCGCAGTCGGAGGCCGATATGGGCCTGTGCTTCTACCTGGCGTTCTGGACTGGCGGCGATCCCGACCGGATGGATCGTCTGTTCCGCGACTCGGGGCTTATGGGTCCTGTTCAGATTAGCTGATTCCATGCGAAGGCGAACGATCTGAGCCACTCGTTTGCAGTTTCTGCTTCGGCGTTGCTAAAACAATTCGAGAAACTGGTAGTTCTGCGTTTTACTTCACGAAAGACACGTTCGACGCTGTTCCGATTTCCGTGACGTTCATATCTGAAATCGAGGCCGTGGCGACGGCACGCGTCGTTTAGTGGTGTCGCACCATCGACGAGAAACACCGCGTCGTCAACGTCGTGTTTCTCGCGTAATTCGCGAAAGAACGAGTAAGCAATAACGTTCGTTCTCGTCGGTTCAAGCTTTGTGTGGAGTAATTCGTTCGTCTCCGGATCGACCGCGGCGTACAGCCAATACTGTTCGTCGTTGAGCCGGATCACCGTTTCATCAACCGCAACGTGATCCGGGCTTCGACCTTCTTCGGGCTGTAGATCTGCCTTGTGAACCCAGTTGTGAACGGTGGATCGTGCCCGTTCAACACCGAAAATCTCAAGAATAGAGACAGTATTCGAAAGTGATAGTCCAGCAAGATGGAGCTGAATACTGAGCTTCATCAACAACCGCGGTGTTGCCTCTCGTTCCACAAAACCTAACTCGATTCGGTCGATACAACCGCTGAGGCTAGCGTTTTCTGACATAGGCACTCAAAAAACGCTACGCCTCACCTTTCAATCCTTATCTGAACACGAGGGGCTTATGCGGGGGAAGTGGGACAAGGTTCACTTCGCTAATGGGGCGACCTACGGCGCGGTCTGTCTCGCCCGGACACTCCTGACCGTCGACGACTACTACACGCCACCGTCACCGTCCACCTCGTCCGGATCCGACGACAGACATCGGTCACCGGACGAGTCCAGCACCTCTCCCTCCTCTGGGGCGGATCAATCCAGCGAGTCGCCACCGATTGACGCCGGGGCGGTCGAGGACGCCCGGCGGCTGGCCGCGCAGATACAGCGTCAGCAGCGTGAACTCGACGCCAAACGCGAGCGTATAGCGGAACTCGAAGCCCGGCTTCGACAGTATCGGGCCGTTCTCGGAATCGACCAGCCCGACAACAGTGTTCGCCCGAGGGATGGCGGAATAGCCGATGCTGCCGTAGGAAACGGGGGGCAGGACGATTCCTCAATCTGGAACGAGCGCCCTATCGGACACGACGTTGAGAGATCCTTTAACATATCCTCGAACGGTCAGGGGGACGACGACCACGAGCCGACTCCCCCCGACAACGACGAGGACACCCGTGAGGTTGATGCGGACTCATCCGAACCGGAGACGGAGTCATCTATCGGGTTGTCCCGTCGGCTCCGTCGGTGGTTTTCCTGATGTCCTCGGTTGTACCGAGACCGCAGCCGTGGCCGTTCCAGCCCTTCCGTCTGTATTTATCCTCCCGAAGGGGGTGAGGAGATCGCGAGAGCGGGCGACGAGTCGGTCGTCCTGACGACGACATGCTTCGGCAGCGAGCCGCGCTCGTGAATCCTCGGAGTTCCGCAATGTCCAGTGCAACCACTCCCGACCTGCAGGACCGTGTACAGACCATCACCGACGCGTTCGTCGCTTTCGACGAGAGCCGAGCCGAACCCGCGTTCGCCCTCGATTCCGAGGACGTGGCCGCCCAGTTGGAGCGACTGTGTGCGTACCGCGTGCCGGCGGACGAGGCCGTCCGGACCCTCGTCCGCAAGGCGTGTGCCGACGCCGACCTCGAGCGAGCCGATCTCTCGGATGACATCGCCCGGCTGGCCGGCTACGGTGGGCGCTCTCGCGGGTTCTTCCGAACGATTCTCGCCGACGTCGACGAGGCCGACCAGTGGATCGACGTCGTCGCCGAGGTCGTCGAACTCTGGGAGCCCCGGAGTGAGAAGATCGCCCAGGTCGGGCTACTCGGCGACGAATCCGGCCGCCTCAAGTTCGTCAAGTGGACGAGTGCCGACCTCCCTGAACTGGAGGAGGGCGAAGCCTACCGCTTCGAGAGTGTCGTCACCGACGAGTACCAGGGCCGATTCTCGGTGAGCTGTAACTCCGCGACGGCGATCAGCCCCTCCGACGACGTCGTGGCGGCAAGCGACGGGAGCGTTGCGGTCGTCGGAAGCATCGTCGACGTCCAGGAGGGTTCGGGACTGATCAAGCGATGTGGGGCCGACGACTGCACGCGCGTCCTCCGCAACGGCCGGTGTACGGAGCACGGCCAGCGCGACGGTGAGTTCGACCTCCGTATCAAGGCGATCTTCGACGACGGTGAGCGCTCGCTGAGCGCGCTGTTCGACGCCGCTGCCACCGAGGCGGTGACTGGCATCTCACTGAGTGACGCGACCGACATGGCGATGGACGCACTCTCGACGGACGTGGTCGCCGAGGAGATCAGCGCGCAGCTGCTCGGCCGGCGGTACCGGCTGACCGGGAGCGTCGTAGGCACGTACTTCCTCGTGAACGAAGCCGAGGAGACGACCGACGCGCCAGACGGGTTCGACGCCGACGCGGTCGAACCGGCACTCACGGCCCGCCAGCCGGCTCGGCGGCTGTTCGCGGAGGAACTCAACGGGACGACGGAGACGTTCCAGGAGTCCGACGAGGAGCGGGCCCCTGTCTACGGCCTGACCCCGACCGGGGTGGGCGTCAACCGCGTGTTCGTCGTCGGAACCCTTGCAGAGACCGCCGACGTCGGCTCCGACGCCGAGTACTGGCAGGGCAAGGTGTTCGCTGCCGACTCGCCCGTGTACGTCTACGCCGGGCAATATCTGCCCGAGGCGATGGGAGTGCTGCGAGCAGCGGAGCCGCCGGCGTACGTCGCGGTCGTCGGAAAGCTGCGGACCTACGAGCGGGGCGACCGGACGAACGTGGCCATCGAACCGGAGTCGATCACCGAGGTTGACGAGGCGACCCGAGACACGTGGGTCGCCGAGACGGCCAGCCAGACCCGCGCGCGGCTCGAGGCATTCGAGAGCGGCGACGCCCCGTTCAGCGAGGAGGCAACGGAAGCCTACGGCGGGGACGTGAGTGCGATCGAAGCGGCAGTCGCGGCTGTCGCCCCCGAAGACGCTGCCTGAGTGGTTCTAGTCCTCCCCCCGGATTGTGACGGCTTTGCTGATTATCTAAACACCTGATAGAATCGACCTGCTGAATAGAGAGCGTAGGTTCAGCAATGGCTCTCCCCAATTTCAGAAGCACTGAAGAGATCATACCTACTGTGGAGAGCGGCTTCCTGCCGTTACTGGAAAGAGTCAGACCTGATTCTCGCCAACCAGAGGGCCATTCCAAAGGCTCGTTCAGGGTTTACCGGACGTTTTCCTCGAACGCCTGGATCGCTTCCTTGATCGACACGAGATCCACCTGCTCCTCTTCCTTGACGAGCACGTTCTTCATGTAGAGGTCGTATTCATCGTAGGCATCAAGCTCGTATTCAACCTCTGCCGAATCCAGTTCACGGACTTCGTACTGGATTGCATTCACCCGGTAGAACTGATCGTCCAGCAGCATGAGCCGGTCGTCAATTTCCTCGGTGTGAACCCCAGGCGACTTGTCCAACGATGCTTCCCACGCCCGGTCGAAGACATCCTTCCCGATCGGCCGGCGCTCTGCGTCAAAGAGTGCCGGATTCCGATTCACATATTCGGATACGTCACCTTCGTGTGGACTGCCCTCGATCGGTTCCAACCCGATGTCCACGACTTCTGTCTGCCGGGGATTCACGGTGATATTGAAGTTGAACTGCATCATCCGGCCCTGCAGGTCCTCACGCCGGAGTTCATCGAACTGGTAGAGCTCAATCCCGGTATCGCGGGCAATAGATTTCGCTCCTGACTGGAACCCGCTGCTAGAGATAATCAACGTCTGGTTGACATCGGAGCTTTCCTGGTACCACGCCATCGCAGCAGGGACATCTTGTTCGACGGCAGTCCCATGGAACTTGCACTCGATCATCACCATGAACTCGTAACTGCCCTGCGACACCCACACGACGACATCGGCTTCCTTCGCATCGCCCCGGTTCAGATCGATGTCGTACTGTCGCTCCACCCGATCGACTTCTTCCATCGACCGCATCCCAGCAACGATGATTTCATAGATATCCTCGTCAAGGTCATCCGGCGTGACGGCGTCGGCTATGAATTCCTCCTCAAGGTAATCCTGGTGAACGTCCGACACGTAACTCGCGGAAGGATCTATTCGATCCGCGAGTTCGCTGTGTGTCAGGTTCGGATGCTCGATCGCTTCGTCAACGATCTGCTCTTGTTTGTCGGTTAGGTCCTCCCGGCTGACGCCATCTTTCAATGCTTTCCGTTTCACGTGTTGATCCCTACCCGAATCCGTCGCAATCCTGTTAATTATCGTTTGGGCTACTCCGCGTCAATCCAGGTCAGCACTTCATCCGCCAAGTCGCAAGCCATACACTACATACCTCGAACGCACTCGTTCCGCAACGCCTTGCGTGAAAAGTCGTAGCCATTCCGCACAGTTCAGTTGTAGAGGGACTGATTCGCGAGAACCTACTATGTGACATACTATCCCGTACTCCGGAAATATCTCTGTGCAAGATTCACGCTCTGTAATCAACACGAGCGAAAAAACATGTTACCACGAATGGGGTTTCAACAGGGCCGTGTAGAGATCACTCTACGTCAGGGCGGGCATCTACCCTGACAGTCCCGACCGGTACGAGCGGTGTGCCGTCGAACGCCGTCCCGAGTTCGCGCCGAGTTGTCTGTTCAGCGTCTTCAGATGATCGTGCTGTGACGGTACATTCGAGCGTGGGGCCGACGAGCGCTGTCTCGGCCACGACGAGCACTGCCTCTATTGGCGTCCCACAGGTCGGACAGGAGAGCGTCTGGATGCTGATATCACAGTGATCAACGTGTGTGCTATCCGCTTCGCTCACCCGTGTTCCGACCTCACTGACGGCGATATTGATCGCGTCCTGTACCGCCTGGGCGCCTCTAACAAGCCACGGGACCGACAGCGTCACCCAGTACTGTTCGGAGCGATTCATCGTCTGCCCCACACTGCTGACTGCCGGTCGATCGGCATTGTCGTCCGCCTCATCGGGCCGGTCTGGCTCGGTATCGTATATAGGGCTTAGAAAGCGATGGATCGGCGCCGTTCGTTGCGCATCTCGTCCCACCGAAGTTACCCCACGATAGCGGGAATGATTAGCTGGCGTGGGGTAACTCGACATCATCATGCGGCGAGCGAACGCCTCGCCCCATACTGTATCCGCTCCTTCAGCAGTTACTCCTCGACGACCTCGGCGAACGCGAAGTTCTCGCGCACGGTTTCGATCCGGACGAGCGGCTGTTGACCGATCTCCGTATCGGGGACGAACACAACGTATCCAGGGTCGACCCGAGCGAGGCCGTCGCCCTGATCGCCGACGTCCTCGATGTCGAGCCGGAGCGTTTCTCCCTCGGTTACTGGCGGCTGGTTCGACGTGCCGTCCGTCGAGGTTGCTGGGGTGCTTGTCTCAGCTCTTGGTGTGACATTCCGGGGAGGCTGCGATTCAGCCCGTTTCTGCGTGGTCTGGACTTCTCCGCCGTCTCGATCCGTGGTCACAGAACTCTCAGGGCTCGCAGGACCCGAGGTATTCACGCTAGGGTACACCCCGACTCGATAGGTTTCTCCGGGTTCGAGTGTCCCGAGTTCGACTTCTTGCTCAGGAACCGTGACGACGTTCTCTCCATCTCGGGCCTCAACGCGGCCGGTGGACAGACACAGTAGGGTAGACGAGTCCATCGATGCTCGTTTTGAGCGGGTTCGGATTAATTATGATCGGGTCCTGCCTGAACCGTCGTTCGTTCGTGACTCAGTTACCCCACTGCCCGGCAGTATGTTCCGTTCGTGGGGTAACTACTCTACTTTTCACTCGGCGGCTTTGGCATTGTTGAAACCCTCACCCGGTGATAGGTTTCATCATCCGTGCGAGATACACAGCGCATATATAGCAAATGCAAATAACATACTCCGCAATGGAGTATGATGGTCAGTTGATTTATATAGTGTGCAATTGACTCGTGTATCAGAACGGGATTAGTTCGTGAGTTATCTCTATCTTGCGCATCTGTCGGTATTTGCAGTTTCGGCCCTCCTCTGTTTCGGCAGTATTCCCCGAGCGCGGGCGATCACGCATGACGGGACGCGCGAAGGATTTGTTGCGATTTTGCTCACCTGCGGCCTCTGGGCGGTCGGATACCTGGGGTACTTTCTACTCCCAACACCGGGGGTTAAGGTCGCGTCGTACACCTTCGGATTGATCGCCGCTCTCGCGTGTGTCGGGGCATGGTTGTACTTCAGTGCGGCCTATACCGGACGATCACCCCGCCAAGTACCGTATCGCCGCCTCATCGTCGGGGGCTTCCTTGGCATCGTGTTGGTGAAAGTCACGAACCCCATACATCAGCTGTATTTCACGACCGAATGGGTTACTGAGCCATTTCCTCACCTTGGCCTTCACCAGGGAGTCCTTCACTGGGTCATCCTTGCCATTTCGTACGTCGTCATCGGTATCTCCTTCTTCATGTTGTTGGAACGATTCTACCACGCCGGAACTAGCGCACGCCCGTTGGTCGCACTTGTTGGAATCACCGCCCTTCCGATAGCCTTCAATATTTATGGTGCTCTGGAATCGTCCCTACTCCCTATCTGGTACGAACCCTTCGGAGTAGCGATCTTCGCCGTTGGAACACTGTTTGTGTATTTTGAGCGGTTTGAAGCCATTCAATTCGCCGGTGGGACTGCTACCCCCACGATCTTTCTCGATCAAGATTGGACGATTCGAGAGGTTAACCAGGCGGCTAAAAACATATTTCCCGAACTTGCCGGGGCAACTGGGCGGTCTTTAGACACTATCCTACCGGAGGCCGCGGAAGCGGCGACTGATGGAAATACGGATCCGATACCCATCAGTCACGACGGTTCGCCGCGGTATCATCAAGTTTCAACGTCATCGATTTCTACAGCTGAAGCCGTCACGGGCCACGTGATCACGTTAACTGACGTAAGCGAACGGGAACAGTACCGTCGACGGTTGGAGCGCCAAAATGAGCGCCTGGAGCAGTTTGCCAACATTGTCTCGCATGATCTCCGCAACCCGCTGAGCGTCGCTGAGGGATATCTGGAGTTCGCCCGGGAGACTGGTGAGAAAGAGCATTTCGATAGAGTGGCGACGGCCCATGATCGTATGCTTGAGCTCATCGAGGATTTGCTGGAGTTAGCGAGATCCGGGATGGACATCGGAGAGACTGATACGATAGAACTCGCTGATTTGGTCCACGATTGTTGGGAGTTGATTGCTTCAGAGGAAGCCACGGTAACGGTTGAGGAAGATCCACTTATGAGCGTAGTGGCCGATCAGGATCGACTCAGAGAATTATTTGAAAATCTCTTTCGAAATGCTATCGAGCATGGAGGTTCCGACGTTGCTATCCAAGTCGGCACATTACCGGATGAGAGCGGGTTCTACGTGGAAGATACTGGCCCAGGTATTCCGCAAGCAGACCGCGAAGACGTATTCGAACCAGGATATTCCACGTCGGAAGATGGAACTGGGTTTGGCTTGGCGATTGTCAAGGAGATCGTTGACGCCCACGGTTGGGAGATTCGCGTCACCGATGGGACTGATGGTGGCGCACGATTCGAGATTACTGGCGTGGAAATTGCTGCATAGCGTCTCTGTATCTTGCACGCCCAGTATCAACTTATGAGGGTCTCCACTCGACGGATTTTCTTCGGAAAGAGGGGGTCCAGGATTCTGAGTCTCGGATGGAGACTCGCTGTGCTACAGGTCGCTACTGTTCGGGGGTCACCTTCCTACCAATCGTCATTGACACATCAGACCGATCCTGTTCGACAGTCTCGACATTCTCCTGCGCCAGCCACCAGTCGGGGGTCCAGTCCGTAATCGGGAACACCCATCGTTCGCTCCCTCGCCAGTAGGCGATCGGGTTCTTTGGGACGGGTGTGCCGGTCGTCTTCGGACCAGTCCGCCGACGTTGTCTGGGTCGTCGTTCGTGGGTCGCCGCAGTCTCGGACGTGGCCGTATCGTCCTCCGAGTCGTCGGCAGCTCGCTCCAGGATTGTGAGCTCACTGTCCCGACGGGTCTCGAAGGTTGCCTCGTCTCCATACCAGCCCTTTATGACATTTTCAGCGCGCACAAGATCTCCGACTGCCAGTTCAGGGAACCGGTGGGATCGGATGAGCGTGCGGCCGCCAACGTCGGTCGGGTCGGGCGTGGGGCGGGTCTCGTCCCATTCGGATTTCTTCCAGATCGCGAATCGAATCGATCCGGTGTCGTCCTGGAGCACGCCGGCCTGCTTGATTCCGGGATGCGTGTTCTCGAAGAGGATCGCTACGCGACCCTGCATCGAGAATCGGCCCTTCGTCTGGCGGGTCGACATGTATCGGACGTTGCCGATCGTCTGGATGTTCCGGGGGTCGTCCGCCTCGGCTTCGGCCTGTCTGAGGAGTGCACTCGCTGGCTCGACACCTCGGGAGACACGCTCTGCAAGCGCGATCGCGAGGGTGAGCGGTTGCTTGCGCACCTCGTGGACTTTCTCGAAGTCCTCACTCAGGAGCCGATTCGCCATCTTACAGACCTCGTCGTGCGTGTCCGAGTCCAGCTCGAGGAGTGGACGCAGACGCTCATCACGGGCCTGTTTGGCAGCCTCGGCGCGAGCCGCGGCGATCTCTGTCGTCGACGGGCGCTGCGCGGCGAGTTCGTCGAACCGGTTGTTCAGCCACTTCGCGTGTCCGACCAGTTCGATCTCGTCGCTGAGTTCGCCCGGGCGGCAGATACCGTCCGTGACGCGCTGCTTCTCGGCTTCCAGTGCGAGCGAACGCTCGATGGATTCCAGTGACGTGCCGGCGAACTGCTCGGGTTCAGCGAGCAGGTCACCGAGACGGATGTACTCACCACCGGGCGTCAGGACCTCCAGATCGGCGGTCTCGATGCCGGTCGTGGTGTCGTCGTCCTCGATGTCCTCCGGTCGGTCGTACGCCTGCAGGTCGTCGACAGTCGCGGGAGCGGTCGTCTCCGGTGCAGTCGTCCGGGTCGCGGATTCGTCGAGTCCACTGGCGACGCCAACGATCTGTTCGCCGGTCGGATCGACGAAGTTCGAGCTGGCGTTGCCGGGGGTCCAGGTCGCGAGATCGCCGGCCGCATCGGGCTCGAGGAGCGCGTCTGCGGGCTGACCATTCGCGTTGGTCCGAGCTCTCATGAGCTGGCCTCGCTCGGGAACGACGGGGTCACCGTCGGGAGTGTAGCCGTACAGTCCGTCGACGGGTTCCGCGCGCGTTCCGAAGTCGGTCTTCGACGCCGTCCGTTCCGTGAAGCGCTCTTGATTTGCGTCAGTGTCCGTCGCGACGTCGGTGTCACGGGTGGACCTGTCTGCAGTCGCTTGATCGACGATGGCCCAGAGCAACCCTGCCAGTCTGGTGACCAGCGTGGTCGTCCCGGCCGTGTCGGTCGAGCGGCGGCGCTCCTCTTCCTTCCGGTAGTCCCGAAAGTAGGGTGAGCGGCGGGCGTCGGTCCGCGAGTCTGCGGTCCCATTGGGGTCTTTGTGTGTCGTCGCCTCTACCGTCGCCGGTAGGTTCTTATCCTCGGTGTTGCTACTGTTCATTGCAATTCAACCAATTGCATTCGTGAGGCTCTAGTCAGCCTCACTTCCAACACCGCGTAGCGACGCATAGGTGTACCGCCGCTAGAAACCTCTATTCGCCCGAATTCGAGCTTTTCCCCACATTACTCCCACACCGACTACCGTCAGCAAGCACGGCTCGTTAGCTCTCTCTCACTTACAGAAATATCATGGTCACCAACCTGCTTCGTCGGATTCGACCAACTGGATCGCGTGTTCCACGAGAGGGCTGGACAAATACAGATTCGTATCTTGCTTGAGCGCTCGAAGCACTCGTTTTGCGGTTTCTTCAGAGAGTTCGCTGTGACTGTATGCGTAGAGGATGACACCTACTGACCCGTGAACTTCGATGCCCTCATCCTGTGCAGTCTTCCGAGCGTCCAAGTCGTCGGTCAACAGCACGGCATTTCGATCCGCACACAGCACCAGCGCGGCTGTTTCACCGGGATCGAGGTGTGGATACGTCGCGTCGTCATACTCGACTTGCTCGACGGTGAATTCCAATTCCGAGGTGTCTGTCGAGCCGCGTTCGAGTTCTGTGAGAACCGTCTCTGGGATGCAAATTTCTCCGACCAACTCAAGCAAATGCAATACATCGGCTTGGGCCAGATGAATCAGCGGCCCTGTATCGGTGACAACGAGTCTGCTCAAGCGTGGAGTCCCCACTCCACGTCTTCTTCGATCGCGTCGCGAGCGGAGTCGACTTGGTCGACAACATTTGCGCCGAGTTCGCCGACCGCCTCCTCGCGTGTGAGGTCGCCATCGAGGTATCGACTGATAATCATATCGCGGTAGAGCGTCTCGACGCCCGTCTCGACGGCCTGTTGAATCACCTCGGATTCATCAATACCGAGGTGCTGGGCGAGTTCCCGCACCCGGTCGGAGACGCTATCGGTTGCCATACGCCCGTGTTAGGTCCCAATCGGTATAAATGTCATAGCGAGGCTGCCCGGGTTGTTGACCGCGACGTAAAGAACGTCCACGAGGAACTCATATCAGTCTCAGCCCCGAGTGTACGACGTAACCGCGGTAGTAAGGGCTGCTATCGAATGGAGAAGAAGTAGTTGATCGCCGCAGAGATACTGCCGAGATCACGGAAGAGCTTCGCCAGGGTACCGAGCCCAATCGTCCCGAGGACACCGCCGACCAGCGGGTCGACCGCCATCCCGATCCGGAGCAGCGTCCCGAACTGGAACATCTCGACGAGTAGTAGGCCGCCGGTGAACATGGCGAAGTCGACCGGGACGGCGATTCCGTGCTGGTAGAGGATCCACAGGGTGGCACCCCCACAGACCAGAATCCAGAACAGATACTTGCGGCCTCGCTGGGTGGCGCTCTCGGGGTCGCCCTTCCGCCAGTTCCGGAAGTAGTTCGCCGTCTGTAGGAGGGCTTTGAGCAGTCCGGGCGCCATTCAGATGTGTTTACCAACCTCCGAAGCACGTATAAGCTTTATTCCGACGATAACGGTCCTGTTCAGATTAGTTGATTCCATGCGAAGGCGAACGATCGAAGCCACTCGTTTGCAGTTTCTGCTTCGGCGTTGCTAAAACAATTCGAGAAACTGGTAGTTCTGCGTTTTACTTCACGAAAGACACGTTCGACGCTGTTCCGATTTCCGTGGCGTTCATATCTGAAATCGAGGCCGTGGCGACGGCACGCGTCGTTTAGTGGTGTCGCGCCATCGACGAGAAACACGGCGTCGTCAACGTTGTGTTTCTCGCGCAATTCACGGAAGAACGAGTAAGCAATAACGTTAGTTCTCGTCGGCTCAAGCTTTGTATGGAGTAATTCGTTCGTCTCTGGATCAACCGCAGCGTACAGCCAATACCGCTCGTCATTGAGTCGGATCACCGTTTCATCAACCGCAACGTGATCCGGGCTTCGACCCTCTTCGGGCTGTAGATCTGCCTTGTGAACCCAGTTGTGAACAGTGGAGCGTGCCCGCTCAACACCAAATATCTCAAGAATAGAGACAGTATTCGAGAGTGATAGTCCGGCAAGATGGAGCTGAATACTGAGCTTCATCAACAGCCGAGGTGTTGCCTCTCGTTCCACAAAACCTAACTCGATTCGGTCGAGACACCCGTTGAGGCTAGCGTTTTCGGGCATAGAACACTCAGAAAACGCTACGCCTCACCTTTCAATCCTTATCTGAACACGAGGACGATAACCCGGCATACAAGCCGCACGTAGACCGTCTGTATTAGGACCAGATATTTAAGCAAACTTGACCTACTGTCTGAAAATGACGGTAGTCGGCCGTCTTGGCGCCCTGTTCCTGGTCCTCGGCGGGGCAGCCCTCCTGCTCGTGGACGGCCTCCGTTCTCCACCCGGCCTCTGGTACGCGGCCGCAAGTATCGCAGCCGGAACAACGATGGCCCTGTATCCGATTATTTCGTCGCCGTCTCCGCGGCGTCCGCAGCTTGCTCCGGAACCCGCGTCTCCGAACACGTCCGAGGAGTCCACAACGGGTCCACCGACGCGGCAGACCGATTCACAGTCGGCTGATACAGAGCAGACGGCCGAGTCCACAGGATCGACCAAGCAGGACCCTGAGCCAGCGAGCGACAACGACCTGTATCCACCGCAGCCGCTAACGTCGGAAGAACCGGAACCGCCGACATCGGAGCAACCTGAACTGTTGGCGACCACGGTGAAGAAGCAACAGTCACACCCGGCCGATACCGGGACGACGCATCGAACGACCTCAAACACCGGTTCCTCCCAGACGAGGAAAACGGCGAGAACCTTCACCCACCGGCAAAGACACGTCACCTCCACAGCGTCACCACGCCGGAACCCATCTGCCGAGACCGACAACCCGTATTTCAAGCCGGTCGATTCGAGCCGTGAGATCAAGTTCGTTCAGGTCGACACCAAGTTTAGTTACCTCGACATCGACTGGGGACCGGAACTCATCGGTCTCGACCCGATCCCGGACCTCGTTGAGGTCGATGTCGGGCCGAGTGCTGCGAGCCACGAGTTGGTGCACAGCCCGGTTGAGATTAAGATCTCCTCGTTCCTCAAGGCCCTCCTCACCCCCACTCCGCATAGCTCCGGTACCGCGGCCTCGAACGACAGTACGCGGCCGTCGACGGCACCGGACAACCACGCTCGCCGGCGGACTGACGACACCGCCACCAGACGGAGATCGGCACCCCGCGATACCTGGGAGACTCGGCACCTTGAGCAGGACAGGCGTGTGGACTGCCGCCGTGAGCCGCTGACAGCCGCTGATAGACGGCAGCATCCGGCGGAGACATGGCCACGGTCATCCGGCCCGGAACCGGAGAACCACCGCCCGACAACTGCTGACACAACCGGCTACGGTAGCCGTGAAGAGATTAGCACATTTGACGGCGGACGTTCCAGTACCGGTCGCTCCCTTGGCCCGGAGCCGATCATAGACGAGGAACCGATCGGACCGCAGGATGAGGGTGTAGCCGATGAGTCGGCGTTCGATGTGGGGATAGATTATTCACCGCCGCGATGGGAGCCACCGCAGTTGGATTCCGATCCTTTTGGACTGACCGACGTCACCTCGGAATTCTCCGAGCTTGAAGAATCAGCAGTGGAACCGGTTGAACAGCCAGAATTCGGGTTGGGAATGTCCGGCTGGGGGCCTGGAGTGTTGATCGAGGAACCCGTGATGGATCCGGAAATCGGTGCGGAAATGTTGGGCTTGGACGGGTTCGCGGAGTCGCCAGAAGGCGCGGTCGATCTGCCTGGCCTCAACGTCAAAAACGGATCGAACCCGTTGTTCCCCGAAGCGGAGAGCGTCTTTCCAGAAGAAGACGCGGAGGACGACTGGCTGACGTTCTGACGTCGCTTGCATGGGTTAGCCGGGGCAGGTCAATAGGCTGTGCAGCCATCGTCACCGATGGATCTTATAGCTCGGTTTTATCGACCCAAAGGGGGCGAGGAACGGCAATATGCACATGCTCATACGCGTACTCGTCCCTGCAGCCGACGGGATCGAGGCGGTCGGCACCGCACGATTCGCGCTCGACCGATTGATCGGGATCGGTGAGGGCGCGAGTACTGCGTTCGACTACTACAAGACGCTCGACGAATCGACCGCACGGTATCGCGACCACCCTCGCTACGGTGGGCTCGATCCCGCGCATCGGCTGTCGTCCGCGACTGGGAAACAACTCCTCGACGACGCTATCGAGGCACAAGCAACGTGGTTCGTCGAAACCGT
Organism: Haloplanus litoreus; assembly: GCF_045690335.1. Lineage (GTDB taxonomy): Archaea > Halobacteriota > Halobacteria > Halobacteriales > Haloferacaceae > Haloplanus > Haloplanus litoreus. Next base: position 193,594 of record NZ_CP147875.1, read on the forward strand.
CGCGACGCTTCGTGAGAAGCTCGACACGCTCGAACCGGTCGAGGTAATGGACGATGTCGACCTCGTCCGGTACGACTGCTACCGGTTCGGACAGTTCGCAGGCCCATCAGTCTGGATCTACGATGAGCACGGCGCTGGGCTCCGTTCCCGGAGTGCAGTCGACCGCTACGTCGAGGACCGGGACTCCGATTCGCTCTGGGTGGTGCCCGCTGATGTCCACTACTGACCGGCCAGTGGCGAGCCTCGGCTCTGCCAGCCGTCCTCACCCGTTCGAAGTGGACGTGGGCCTCGACACTCGCCAGGACCTGTGGAGGGTGTCGTGAGCTTCTACGCGACGGTCGCCGGCTATATTCAGTACCGAACCCTTGCGTTTCTGGAGGCCGCCGTTGGCCGACTCCAGACTGGTGGCTGGCTCGATGACTGCCAGCACTGGCGGGTCGACGGACGCGTCATCGAGCACGGTCGGGTCGAGATGATCGATACCGACCAGCTGGTGCTCGTGATTCCACCTGGATTGTATCGAAACCTCGCTCGGATTACGACGCGGCTGTTCGTCGGTGCGACCGACGGCGTCGTGGTGATCAGTTCAACGGACGGCTGTTTCGACGGCTGGATCGAGCGACCGCTTCCCGCAGCAGCCGAGCCGACGCCATCGACGGATGCCATCACGAGCATCGACGCGGTCGATCTCGAGGCCTTCGCCCGCGAGTCTGGCCTCGACGTGAAGCGATTCGAGCGGACGCCTCCCGACGAATACGCTGCCTGGCAGGATCAGGTCTGTCTGGCCTTCCACGACACGTTCGATCCACCGTTCCCGCCGGATCTCGCTGACCAGAACCTCGACTGACCGACTGCAGATCGATCCTCGGCCCTCACCGGGCCGCTTTCCAAAATGCACCTCGATTTACCCAGCTACGCCGCCGTCCCGACCGACCAGTGTGCCGTTTCCGACCAGCGTGTCGATGTCGTCGACGAATCGACGCCGAACGAGCGTGACTGCTGTCCAGAGTGCGATGATGTGCAGCTCGTCAGCGACGACACCGAGATGTACTGTCCCGACTGCGGTCTAATCGTGGAGGAGGCAGGCCTCGACCACGGTCCGGAGTGGACGCCCTACGATGAAGCGGAGCGGCGACGGGTTGGCAGCCCGGTAACGCCGATGCGTCACGACTGGGGCGTCTCTGCCGAGATCGGCATGTTCCGAGACGGACACGGTCGCGAGCTTTCGGCTGCGACTCGGGCCCGCCTACGTCGACTCCGCCGCTGGAATCGACGAGCACGCTTCGAGAGTAAAGCTGACCAGAATCTCGCACACGGACTCGGTGAGATTCGTCGGATCGGCGGGGCGCTCGACCTCGCAGAGGGTATCCGGGCGGAGGCGAGTCAGCTGTTTCGCGAGGCACAGTCCGAGGATCTGATTCGGGGTCGGTCCCTCGAATCGATGGCGAGTGCGGCGGTGTACGCAGCGTGCCGCCGCCGTCGACTGCCGCGCTTCCTCGACGAAGTCGCTGAGGCGGCTCGGGTCGACCGCGGCAAGGTTCGGCTGGCGTATGGGGTGCTCAATCGCGAGCTGTCGCTACGGATTCCACCGGCTATGCCTGCGGACTTTCTTCCGCGACTTGTCAGTTCGGTCGAGGCGTCGGAGCAGGTTCGAGAGCGATCGGCGCAACTGTGCGATTCGGACGAGATCATCGACCTCGCGAACGGGCGCAAACCCGCCGGTGTCGCTGCTGGCTGTCTCTACTTCGCCGGTCGTGAACTGGAGGGATTCGGCGCCGTAACGCAAGAGCAACTTGCCACGGCCGCTCGTATCTCAGAGGTCAGTCTCCAGCACGTCTGGCAGGACCTCCAGGATCGAGAGTTACCAGCCTGGTCCGCTGGATCCGCCGATTCTCCCACCGAGATCGAACGGGGATTTCCATGACTACCGACGAGATCACCGGTCGAGAGGAACGCATCGAGGTCATGCTTGACCCGTCCACAGCCGGATGGCGTCCGGGCAAGCCCTGTCCAGAGTGTGGTCACTCGGTCGTTCACGCTATCGTCAGGGCGGGCGTCAGGTTCCGTTCGGATGGGTCGTGGGAGTTCGACGAAACACTCGGTGTGTACGATGCGTTCTGTCCCGGGTGCGACTGGCTGCCTCCAGTCCGCTCCTGATAAAAGTGGACGAATGCGGGCAGACCAGATCGCTGTTCCAGTTGTGAACCCGGAGTCAGAGTCTCTCTTCGAGTTCATCGCGAAGAATGGTTCGGTGACAGCGTTTCTTTTCGGTGTTCTCGTAACACACGAGGACGAGATTCTCACTCGCCCGTAACCGCTCTCGGAGATTCTCGAGTGCTGCGTGCGCGTCGGGGGTTGTATTCAGGTGCTCCCTGTATCGAGGTTCGAAGTCGACGTCCTCCCACGCCGCGTTGTGCGCGTCGGCATCGTCGAGGCCCTCGGCTTCCAAATCCTCACTCCGCTGTTTGAACTCATCGAGAAGGGATTGCGGTGGTCCAAGCGCCCGCTGGTTCTCATCGACCGCCGGAGAGAACCAGCGGGTCGGTGAGCGGACCACGCCCACCAGTGTAGCCCCCTCGGGGATATCGACCAAGTCGTGCTGGAGTGCCGCGAGGTAGGTGTCTCGCAGCGTGCCCTGGCTCATATTTCCCTCTACTTCGCTATCGGTCTTGAAATCAGGCGAGTCGAACTCGATCGTGCTCTCGCAAATCCCGCGAATTTAGCTCTCAGAACAGGGTGAGGGGGAGTGGAGCCGAATCGGGCCGATCTCGATTTGACTCTTAGCTCTCACTCTTAGTCGCTGGTCTTACCAGTAGCCATGAGTACTGAAACCACCACTGAGGGTGCTGATCCCGACGAGATCGACGACTCGGCCGTCGAGTCGGCACCCGAAAGTCAGCAAGACGAACCCACGACTGACCAAGCGCCGGACGACGAGGGAGCCCCCACTCCGTCCGAACACGAAGAGACGGACGAGCCGACGTCCACAGGTCCGCCGGAGACGTTTCGGGCGGCGATCCAGTCGGAGCCACTGAAGAACATTCTGCGGGCACTCAGGGCGACTGTCGACGAGGCTCGCGTGAAGATCGACGAATCGGGCATCCGCGTCCGAGCGGTCGATCCCGCGAACGTCGCGATGGACGACCTCGATCTCTCGGCGAGCGCCTTCGAGTCCTACGAGGCGACTCCCGGCGTCATTGGAGTCGACCTCGACCGGCTCTGGGATGCGGTCTCGCTCGCAAACAAAGGTGACCTCGTCCAACTTCACCTCGACACGGAAAGCCGGAAGCTGGTCGTGGCTGTCACTGGCCTCGAGTTCCAGATGGCCTGTCTGGACCCGGCGACGATTCGGTCGGAACCGACGCTTCCCGAACTGGAGTTACCTGCCAGCGTCACCATCGACCGCGATACGCTCCGCCAGGGGGTAAAAGCGGCCGATCTGATCGCTGACCATGTCGGCTTCCGGATGGACCCTGACGAGGAAATGTTCCGGATCGATGCCGAGGGCGACACGGATAGCGTCGACTTCGGGATCGGCGCCGACGACTGGGAGGCGGTCACCCTCGCGGAGGCGTCCTCGCTGTTCAGCCTGGACTACATGAAAAAGATAGTCCGGACGACACCCGCGGGAACCGCTGTGAGGATCGATTTCGGGACCGAATTTCCGGCGATGCTCTCGTACGATCTCGGCGACGGGGACGTATCAATGACCCGGATGCTCGCGCCACGCATCGAGACGTGACCACGGTTCTCGGCATCCATCGCGCATGAAGACAAGCTATTCACGGTCGACGAATCGCGCTCGGCGGTACCGGGGCGAGCGAACCCTCGGGGGCTGTCTCGTCTACGCCGGCGACGATCTCCTCGATAAGCACCTCACAGTCCATCCAGTGTCGCCCGGCGGCTTCGACTGGGGCCCGGACGCAACTCCCGAACGTGCTTGCCAGCTCGCCATCGCGCTGCTCGCGCCAACACTCGGACTCGAAGTCGCCGTCGACGACTACCATCTCTTCGCCGAGAACTTCGTCCGCCGGGAACTCACGGGCGATGAATGGTCGGTTCGTCTCCAGGACCTCCGCGAGTCGGGCTATCGAGAGCAGTATCTGCATCGGGAGTATCCGGAGAATACCGCTCCAGAGCCTGCGGACGTCGACATCGAGACCATCGACCTGGACACGATCACCTACGCCGAGGAACTCGCGCTGGTCCGCCGGTATGACGAGGTGCTCTGGAAGAAGGGAAACGTCCGCGGCAATCTGGCCAGACTCCAGGCGATTCGACGTGGTGAGCGCGACCCGGCGGCCGAGCCGTTCTCCAAGCAGTGGCTCTCGACACATGGACGGCTCACCTCGTCGGCGGCCAAACGTGCGCTTGGAGAGGAGTTCGAGACGATGGGCGAGTTCGCCGCCTGGGCCTGTTACGCGACTTCGCTCACGACGGTCGACCATGTCGGCGACTCGACCGCGACGACGATTCGGGGCCTCCGGCCGACGCTCGTTCGATGGTTCGGGGGCGAGGAGTACATTCCTCAATTCGACGACGACCAAGAGACGCTCGTGACTGACGACATTGACGAGGATGACGGGAACGAGGAAGCAGCCGAGGATGATCCTTCGATCACCGCCTCTGGATAGCTGCGACTTGTTTGCCCTTGGTGATTTAGGTTCCTGAATCGGGTGAGGGGCGGACTAGTTCAGTTCTCCGTTCATCGAGAGCCGCGGTTCGCCTTCGATTATCATGTCTACGCCAACACAACCAGACACAGCCACCGCTGACGACGCGCCACGCTCGATGGCGGCGACCGTTCCGGTCGCAGACCTGCTCGCCCGTGAGACGACCCTCTCCTTTGCTGGCCTCACTCCTGCCGACCAGGGCGACTACCCCGATGCGGTTTCATCGGAAGCTCGGTGTCTCGATCCCGATCCCCGGCCGCTGAAGGATGTCATCGCGATGCTTCCGCAGGCGAGTTCCGGAGAGCTCTGGGCGACCAACGAGTTCGTCGGCGTGGACGGAACCGTCGATACCGAGGCGATCCGCGATATCCACGGGTTAGATGTCGACGCGCTCGAGGACGCTGCGGGGTGTTCACTCGGCGATCTTGCGACGAGGGCGTCGTCGGACCCGCTGGTTCGAATCCGTGATCACCAGGACATCGTCGACGAGCGGCGGAAGGCGCTGTGTGCCCTCGGCTACGACGTCAAATTCCGCTGGCAGATTGCCTCGGACCGGTATTCGATTATCAACCCACAGGAGGCGTATCTCCCCATTATCGGAGCGCTCCAGCAGAGCGGTGAGACTGAGGCGTTCGGCTGGGCGAGCTACCGGGATTGGGGTGGTCTCCTCAAGATGTTCGTCGTCTGTCCGGGCCTCGAACACATCGTCTCCGGGAGTGAGGACACGGAGTTCGATGACGATACCGACGGCATGACGAGCGTTGCCGACTCGGATGAGGCGGATTTGGTCGTGTACGGCGGGTTCGAGACCGGCTACGACTTCCGGGGGACGCAGACGCTGTGGGCGAAGCCCATCCTCTACTTTCCCGAGACTGGTACCGTCGTTCCCGATACGGGGAAGCGCTACACGCGCCGGCACTACGGGCGGGCGACCGACGCCACTCACGAGCGGGCGAACGACCGGGTGCCGATCAACGAGTGGTGGAAGGCAATCTACGACGATATCGCCGACCGACTCGTCGACGTCGACCGCGCGATCCGTCGCACCCGGGCCGTCGCCTACGACTTCGAGGTCCTTCCGTTCGATGTGGCCGCCTGCTATGAGTACTGGGGCCTGGCCGCGACGTACGCCGAGGCCGCTGCCGACCGGGCGACGACCCTCGCCTCGCCGGCGTCCCGACCGACGGTGTATAATCTTCAGCTGTCGCTACTGATCGCACTCCTCGATTCGTACGAAGGGTCGCTGGCGTCGGATACGTATCAGGAGTACCTCGAGGTGGCTGGTGAACTCCTCCGTAAACCGGCCATGATGATCCAGCTCGCACTGAAAGAACACGACCGGCAGGTCGAGGAGCCGGACGAGCGTGTCCTCGCTGATGATCAACAGACCCTCAGCGACGCGCTGGAGGACATCGTCGACGTTCCTGGCATCGAGGTCGACACTGAGGTCGATCTCTCAGACGGCGGCGCACAACGGCTCCACGACCGTGTCCAACGGAAGCTGGGCGACCTCGATTAATTCTCAAAGGAACCGTCCGGCGACAGTGTTTTATAGAATCCGCGGAAAATGAAATACATGGCCAACGCCGCTTCCCGGGGTTCACATCCACTCGATGCGATGCTCGCCATCTCTGATGTCGTGACGAACCAGCGGTATGCGAAGATCTATGCCCGGGTGCTCACGCTCGATACGCCGACGGTCGAGGAACTCTCTGAAGGGCTCGATAGTTCGACGACGACCGTCTACGAGGACGTGAAACACCTCGTCGAGAGCGGCATCCTTGAGCGCGTGACGGACACCCAGCCGCATCGATACCGGGCCCGCCGGATCGACCTCCATGTCGGGACAGACGAGGACTCCTATCAGATTACGCCGGCGCTGTTCGTCGTGCTCGCCCGACGCGAGACGAACGAGAACATTCAGCTGTTTCTCGACCGACACGGTGTCAGCGGCCTTGCGACCGCCCTCGAGTACGCCCGTGACTACATCCAGGGCCGAATGAATGCCCGGATCATGGCACGCGAGCAGGACCTTCCCGTGCTCGAAGCCGAGACGATCCTGCAGGAGATGCGCGACGTGCTCCTGGATGTTGACCCCGATCTCGAAGAGAGCCCCGACGTTGACGAGCTGGACGCGGCGGTCGACGAACGTAGCGGGGAGTGAGTCGACGTGTCGGACTCGCTCTTTCCGGACGTGGAGGCACACGTCATCGATACGAATCTGTTCGTCGCCTTCGAGCGACACGACACTGTCGGCCTGCTCGAACGAGCCGTCCGAGCCCACGATGTCGTTCTCCTCCTGCCATCACGGGTATACGAGGAACTGACGCCAGTGAACTATCCGTATGGAACGCCGCCGGTCGATGACGCGGGCGAGGCTGGGTGGGTTGAGGTCCTCGAGGACGTCGACTACACGAACCCCGTGGTCTCGGCGACGATGGATATGGTTCGTCGATACATTGCTGCCGCTGACGACCGCTCCGAACACGACATCGAACAGGCCGATGCCGAAGTTGGTGGTGCGACGGCGATGCTTCTCGAACGTGGTGACGCTGACTCGGTCGCCGTCTACACGCATGATCTACCCGCCTTTCGCGGAATCGAGCGGGCGTTGACCGAGCATGGCTACGAGGACCGCGTCCAGTTGGTCAGAGCGTTCGATTTCGTCGAGGTGGTCGAAAATCGGTATCAGTTCCAAGGGTAATCGCTCCGTTCGAATTGTTGGAGACGTATAACCAAACGACCATTGCATCCAGCGCCGGCTCGACGATCTCCACGACGCATCCTGACCGCCGAATTTACCAACCCACAATCGGGTGGCGGGATTTCCGCGTGGATTCCGTCCCCTACCCATGTCCTCATCCGAGTCAGATTCAGCTGTCGACCGGCCCGAACCGCTCGTCGTCCTCTCACACCTCGTCCATCGTCTACTCAAGCGCGAGGAGGAGTGTCCCGCTCGAACGCGTGACCCTCCGGGTCAGCGACTACGTCGATATCGGCGATCAGGAGGCCGCAGACCTCATCGATGCTGGTGCTGCCGAGGGGTTTTCACTCTCGACCGGGGGACCGGTGGAAGTACGACCATCGTCGGGGTCTCGCCCCAGGGGGAGGAGCCGGCCGTGATCACGGAGGCCTTCGGCGGCCCTGCTGGCGATACTGAGACTGCCGATTTTCAATCCCTTGAGGTCGTCACCGAGAGCATTGCGGCCGCACTCCGTGACGCCGGCTACGCGACGTTCACCGATCTCGCGGACGCCGACATCGGTGATCTCGCCGGAGTAACCGGGACGCTAACCGAGAGTCGTGCGGAGGCGATCATCCAGGCAGCACCCCGACATGTCCCCGTTGGCGTGTGGCTCGCCCGGAGTGCCGACGTCCGATACGGTCGACGGGTCGACGAGACGACGGGCCGAGGGGCGGCCCGGGTGCTCGACATCACCGCCGCCACCGAACCCGTCGGCGAACCCCGCTATCGATCCGAGGGGCTCGAGCCAGACGCTGTTGAGGCCCAGTATGTCTCCGATATCGGCCGGAACGAACAGGATCCGGTGCCAACCGGGTTGCACGTCCTCGACGATCCTGACCATCCCGATGTCCCGAAGGCTGCGACCCATCCCGAGGCGGGTGACGATGCCCTGCCGGTCGATGCGTCGGGGAAGTGGTTCCGCCGGCGATTCCGACGGAGCCGCGTCTCCAGCTTCCACTGGACGAACTGCTCGCGAAGAAACTGGCCCGTGGGCTGGTTCCGATCCGCCTGGTTGGCCCACGCGGCTCCGGGAAGAACTACCTCGTCAAGTACCTGTGTCACCGGACGAACCGTGGCTACGTCTCGGTGGACTGTGACGAGGCGACCCACACGGAGGACCTCTTCGGGCCACTCACGCCCACCGAGGACGGGCTGATCGTACCCAGGAACGGACCTGCAAAGCAAGCACTACTGAATGGGTCGGTGCTGGTACTCAACGAATTCCCCGTGATGCGGGCCGGCGCCGCGATGTCGCTCCATCGCCTGCTCAACGAGGGCAAACTCCTCGTGAAAGCACATGGCGAACTGGTCGAACCCCATCCGTCGGCGCGAATCGTGATTACGATGAATCCGCCGACCCGTGAGTACCGGGATTCCGAGCCGATGAACTCGGCCACTCGTGGTCGGTTCCGGGCGCTCGAACAGCCCTACATCCAGGACGTCGACGAGGAAGTCGCGACGCTGGATGCACAGGTGAACGCCAGTCACGAGGTCGTGGACCGGGGGACGCTCCGGAAGATCGTCCAGTTCGCCCACCAGACCCGGCAGAACGAGAACTGGCCGACGATCTCGACGCGAAATCTGACGATTCTCTGTGAGCACATCGAGGACGGGGCCTCCCCGAAGGCAGCGGTCAAGAACGAGGTGTGGGCAGTCGCCGAGCCGAATCAGTATCCCGAGGACACCTACGAGACACTAAATGACTATGTATAAAGGAACACACAACCAACGACGGGATATCCCCGAACTCTTGGGTTCTGTAGTTTCGGTACACGCGGTTGATTTCGCAGCTATCGGACGCTCCGGCGGAAGTTGTAGACGGTCGCTTTGAGCAACATTTCACGGGACTCAAGACACCGAACATCACTTCGGCATCGAACGTTTCGTCCTGCAGTCCGACATCTCCCGACTCGTGCTACGGTACTATACCTTCGCTTGGTCAGGGAGCTCGTCGGGTTCGTCTAATTCAGTGAATTCGATTTCAGGTTCTTCGGGAAGGTTTCCGGGCTCTTTGTCAAGTTTATCTCGGAGATGCTGGAAGACGTAGCCGAGACCGACTGCCCAAAGGACGAAGATAATAACTGGTTCGATCCACCAAAATGAGGTTTCGATTCCCGGAAAATCAACCACATGGGCAAGGTACGCGATAGAGGGAATGACAACTGCAAGGAAGATTGCAATTACGCCAGCTTCGAGGGTTTCCCTGATCCGCGACGGATCAAGGGTATCGTACCGGTTATTGAGTTTCTCTCGCTCCCGTTGGAGAGACCGAATTTCGGTCTTCGTCCGTAGCCATTCCTGTTGATTCCGATTGTATTCCTCGCGCTCGTGGATATACCAGTCTGTGTCTTCGTGGTCTTCCTCGGTACGCTGTTCGTCAATCCATGTGAGGTAGATATCTTCGATGACGTCCTCCAGCTCCCCGCGTTTATCATCAAGTTCTCGAAGACGTGCGTCAATAGCCTGTATTCTGTATGTAATCCGATTTCGCTCGGCTTTGTGAGTCGAAATATTACTTGCGAGAAGGGCAGTAAGTATACCGATGAAGACACTGGCTGACGCCGCAAGAGAGGCGTAAAGCCCAGTAACCATCAATCAAAACCACCGGATACTTCACGTATAAGTTCTGGGATAGGTAACTACCGACAGACTTCAGAGCAGATCTTCCGTCTCTTTGCGGATATGCTCGGTATATTCATCCTTCTGGAACTCCAGCCACCCGTTTGCTGCTTTCTGCTCCAGACTCAGGTTTGTGGAAATATCTACAGCGACAGTCTCCGGGAGCACGTTGTGTTTGAAGGTCTCTGTGGTAATCTCCTCTCGACGATAGGGTTGCTCGATGGAGATATACTCCTCCAAGTTCTCGGTTGAGGCCAATGAGCGTATTAAATTGGCCGCTTCTCCTTCCGAGACGTTGACTTTGTCCCGGGTGCCTTCTCGAAGTTTGTGGGCCAGCTTAACGTCATAGAAGTCACCCGTGTTGCTGGCATCAATAAGATTCATCGTCCGCTTGAATACGCGAATTACGTCGTCAGGGATAGCAGTTGAGAAACACCGCTGAACCCCGACGTTCACTGTGAGATTGACATTATTCACGCGAAGTTCCTCGTAAATCTCTGAGAGAGTCTTGGGATCTTTGATGAGGGCCTCTATCCAGTATTGATCGACACCGCCTTCCTGGATGGGATCGTCCGAAGCCTCCAGCGTGATGAGCCGGCTAAACACATCGGACCCAACGTCTCCTTCGAGCGTCACACGGTACTGGTCGTCGTTTGGGAGATCAGTTGGGTCCAGAACCCAGTAGCCATCCTGCTGCTGCCAGAGAGCATCAACTGTATTGAAATCTGAGCTGATAGTCTCTTGAATCCGATATCCCTCTTTGATTGGGATTTTCACGTCGCCGTACCGACGTGCTCGGTCATTGGGGACCGTAATTTTCAGCCGCATTTCGCTGGTGCCGGTTCGGTAGTCATAGGTTACGGACTTCATGTCCGGCTCGTAATCGGAGAAGTAGCCCTTGAGCCGGTCAATCGCATCCATGACAGCTCCGGCTCCTGCATTCGCACCGATATTCGGCTCAGTCATAGGTTAGCGATCTCCTCCTTCAGTTGCTGGAGTTCTTGGGGATTGATCTGATGTTGCTCCCACTCTGTGTTAATTTCCATCTCGACCATGCCTCCATCGTCCCGTTCGTCTTCAATCTCGATCGGTACTTCTATGGATTCGTACTCATTACCTTGGTTATCGCTGAGATGGTACTGAACGACGAAACCCCGCATCCGACTCTCGATTTGAACCGTAGTCTGTGGTTTCCGTAGCTGCACGTTCTCGGTTGGATGACGATCGACGACGTCGATGATCGAGTTCAGTAGCAGGAACTCGAAGTGCTGGTATATCTTGGACATGTCGCGCTCCTCATCGCCTGCTTCGAGAAACGCGAGGAGTTCTTCAACGTCCTCATCGTCGAGTATATCAGACATAGAATCTTCACGAAGTGACTCTCGGAACTCGTCGACGAACTTCTCCATCTCCTGTTGAGGAATCCCAACGTTAGTCTCCTCTTTCCATTCTTCCGGGACTGGCTGGAGCTCAGTATCCTTGCCGTAGAGACCGTTCTTTTTCATGGCCTCAGCGATATCGTGATAAATGCTTTCGCCCTTCGAGATCAGTTCACCCTCGGTGTAGGCCTCGGTATCGACCTGAGCCATCCCGAATCCGATGTAGTGCATCGTGATATCAATGTTTTCGAGCTCCTCTTCATCTTCCACCCCATTGAGGACAATCTTCTTCGGGTGTTCCCCTATCTCAATTTGAGGCCGAATCGTGAACGTGTATTCTTCCCAATCCACCGTACTATCGTCCGGGAGATGGAAGATGACGTGGACTGCCTGAGCGACTATCGCCTCCTCAAATATCTCTGGTACTGTGAACTTAGCGCTGAAATAGCCCGGTGTCGTGAACGCTTCAGCCGGGATTGTGAGTACGCGGATATCTGATCCATCCTCGTGCTCCTCAACACTCTCATAGGTTTCCAACCCCTCGGTGATGTTATACCCCTCCACTAAGTCTATGGGTTCAGCGAATCGGATTTCGACTTCATCTATGTCGCCCGCCCAGAGAAGATGCATTGGGCGCTCCTCATTCGCTAAGCCCCAGGGTGCGACGAAAGAGTCCTCTATCTCGAATTTGACTTCTTCCTGGGATTTGATCATCTGGCTAGTTCTCACGTTTAGGGTGTTTTTACTGTTTTCCCGTTCAGTCATCCCGAAGGTGGGAGTCTTCAACCCGCACCAATTGGAGGGATGGAAAAGGGGCGAACGGTATCTTGTCTTCAACCAGCTGTTCGATGTCGATGGGAACCTCGCGCTCGTCCCAGTTTGGGAGGTAGTCCTCGAGTACATCGAGCGGGACTACTACGACCACGAAGTCGTCGTCCGGGTACTTCGGTATCTTGTCAGCCAATGTATCCCCATCCCCGAACTCCCACTCGTCGGCTTCGAGTCCGGGGACGTTCACCACGACTAACGCGATCGGCTCGTCGGCCTCATCGTCGTGAACGATATCGCCATAGATGAACTCCGGTTCCTCTTCGTCGCCGTCATCGTCTTCGCGTTGTAGAGCCAAGTCGAGGGACCGTTGCAGAGGCTCCTCGGCTCCTGGTGGTTGCCATGGCTCTTCGTCGTACCGTTCTGTCGGGGCTCCGCCGCCTTTCTTGGTCATAAATAGTTGGTCAGCTCTGATTGCCAGTTATTGAGCGCGTCTACTCGCTTCTCCACGACCTCGGGGAGGTTGTCTCGCTGCGGGGTACCAGTTGCGTCCTCGGTCTCCTCGCGAATGTTGTAACTCCCGGAACAGGCCACGACGGACTTTGGAAGCATCCGGAGCCACTTGGGTGAGACACACCCGTTAACGAAGATCCCTTTCGGCTCTAGGATCTCGTCGAGTCTCTTGACGTGCTTGGCGAACTCGTACTCGGAGTCGTACTGCGTTGCGTCGAATCCAACCCAGCGACTGATCTCGTCGACGAGGATTCGGCACCGTTCGAAGTGCCAATCCTCCCATCCCATGATGGACGGGTAGAGCGGCATGTTGATGCTTCGCTCCTCCATCAGCTCGTGGGCGGTCAGTTGCCGTTGGACGCTCTCATCGATCTCCTTCACGACCTCGCGTCGGTTCATGGACCCGTACGTGAGCCGGTCGCCTGCGAACGCGCCTTGGGCGACGCCGTCCAGTTCCTCGAATCGGTCGACCACGTCGACTGTATCGCGCCCGATGATGTGCCGGTCGTGCTCGTACGTCATCAGGAAGAGGTCCTGTTCCGGGCTCAGGAACTCCTTCCGTGGGTTGTTGACGAACCAGGAGGATCGGTGGACCTTGCACGCGACGAACGGGACAGGATTCGGATTATGCTCGTACAATCGCTGATGGACGTGATGGCTTGGGTGGATCTTTGCGCCAAACTTGCGGGGGAACGGGACGTCCTGCATGTCGTGGCTCCAGGTGCGGTTGTGTCTCGGTGGCACCTATCTGGCCACTACACACTACACAGGGATAAATATGTTGGATAAATATTCTACAAAGCGCCTAAGTTAGCATTCTCTATCAATTGATTTGCGACAAAAACCATAAATAGTCCCACGTAGCGATTGTATAACGAAGGTCTTTAGCATGAACCACTGGCAGAGGGCCATGACCGAACGAGTCCATTTCATCCCGGTCGGGTTCGACTTCGATCGGCTCATTTACCCGATTTCGAAGGGCCAGATGGAGGCAGACCGGGTTGTACTCATCACGCACGAGGGCGATCCAGACGATGACGCGACGGATCGCGCTGCGGAGTTGGCATCGAATATGACCAACCGGTTGGAAGACTCCTTCGAGCTGATCGACGTCGAAGTTGAACACGAACCCATCGATATTGAGGAGTTGTACGAGTACGAAACGCTGTATCCCATGGCGCACGAGTACATTCTCGACGAGCTCGAAGCCGGGAACGAGGTCTTCGTCAACATCTCGTCGATGCCTCGGACGACTGCATTCGCGTTCGCCACGGCAGCCGATTCGATTATTGCCGAGTACCAGTCCGAGGTCAAGGGTATCCGGGATATGCTCCACACATACTACGTCGCCCCTGACAAGTACCTCGTCCTCGAAATGATCGATGCCCTGGAAGACGCGAAGGACCTCTTCGAGAAGATGAGCGAAGACCTCCGAGTCCATCCTCAGTACACGAATATCCGAGATTTGCTGAACAAGATCGACGAGAACGGCGTGACCAAAGGTGCGAGAGACCTCGACGGGCAGATGTACGTCGAGTTCCCGTCGTCTCCAGGAGTGACGTCGAGGACTTCGAAGAGACCATTCTGAACTTCCTCGCCGAGAAGGATCCAATCAAGTCGACATCGGCACTCGCCGAGCAGCTGGCGGAGGAAGTGGGAGAGGAGTACGACGAGTCGTTTCGGAGCCGAGTCCAGTACAACGTCTCGAAACTCGACGAGAAAGGATATGTGGACCGCGAGAAAGAGGGGAACCGCCTCGAAACGCAGCTCTCGACGATGGGTCGGATGTGGGTGGAAACTCACCGGGGATGAACTGGTTCGTCGCATGATGGGCACTCCGCGTAAACCGCTCGGTGACCATCCTTCTCGTACTCGATAAGGAGCATACCTGCGGGTATCTCGGTTTCGCAGGCCGAGCAAACACCGAGAGTCAAGCGTTCTGTGGACATCGGGGGAACGGAGGCCTGGAGCGTGTGACACGGGATTCCAGGCTCCAAGTGTAGTTATGGAGTATACGTTCAAAAACCCGAGCCAACCAAGGTGAAAGTGAAACCCGAAACAAGACCTATACCCGGATGATCTGATTATTCGATAATATTCGACGACCTCCGGCAGACCATCAACAAGATCCGAGGTGACTTCTCCGGTAACAAGGACACCTCTATCGCGGTGGGTCGGGAGGCCGTCCAAGATAACCTCGAATGGATCTACGGTGGCGTGTACCTGCTACTGCTCTTTGGCGTCCTGAAGTTCAAGGACGCCGTTCTCCTTGCCGTCTACGGCAGTGCACCATTCGTTCTCGACTCGGGTCTCTTCTTGCAATCCCTCCCGTTGCTCAGTCGCGTGCTACCGCGTGTGACGGTGCTGATAGAACTCGGAATGGAGTTCGGGGCGGTGAGCGTCGGCATCTCCCTCGGTGTCGTCTACGCAGTCTACAGGCTCATCGGCGCGGTGAAGATGGGCGTGCCGTACTACTCGGCTTTGAAGCGGGATGATTAGTCCCGTTCCATCATCTCCTTCATTTCAGCAAGGAAAACCCGATCTGAGCGTAAAGACCGTCCGATGACTCGTCATAGTTCCAGTCAAAGGCCCCGTTTCAATTCCTAATCTCCAGGGAAGTTTATCTCCCCGAAGTGATCGAGGGTAGCTACGATCCCTCGTGCATTCGTATGTCCGATACTCATCCGGCCGATACAATACATAAAGTCGAGCGGTTCACCCCCGATATCGCCCCCCGCGTGCGCACCTCGGATAGCCGGGCTGATCGTCTCGGGTCGTTCATTCGTGGGCACTTACCTCCCGGTGTTGATGTCGAGGTTGTCCTCACACCGGGTGTCGAAACCGCGGCGGTTCTCCCCGTGGATATCGATGCGCTCGTGAGCAGCGACACGACCAATCTCGAGCGACAGCAGGCCGCACAGTTACTCGAGAACGTTGACGCCGAGTTCCTCGTCCTCGTGACGACCGAACCGGCGCCGCTAGACAGGGTCCCGGTGAATGACCAACTGACGGCCGACCACGCCCACCAGTTCGGGCTCGCCTTCCACGAACTGCTCCATATCCTCAAGACGGCTATCGGTCCCATCGCAGAACTCCTCGAAACCGAGATCGATCCCGACCATCGTCAGCAGGTCCACGATCTCGTCAATATTATCGAGGATGGAGCCATCGAACAAGAGGCGATTGACGGGGCGAACTTCAGTGACAACGCCGAGATTCGCCTCGAACTCACCCGCCGGATCCATTCGCAAGTTCCCGATGACATTCCCGACGGAGAGCAGGTTCGATTCTCCTTCTGGGACGCAGTGACGAGCGCGCTCTACGAATGGGCGATCTATCCGACGGGCATCACGGGGGTACTCCTTGATGAGAACGACGAGCGGATCGTCTTCGCGTCGGAGGCGAATGCCACGGGCTTCGATGCTGTTCAGGAGGCGCTCCAGCGGTTAGCGCGGGATGCCCTCGTGATCCGGAGCGCCGAGCGCGACGACATCACCCACAGCCACGACAAGACTGCATCTGTACGGCGAGCTCGGCTCGTTGTGGAGACCTGGCAGTCGGCGATCCTCCCGCTCCTCGAGGACCGTTCCGAAGTATCCGCCGAGTCGCCAACGGAGGGCGATGATCAAGAGACTGCTGCGGACTCTGTCTCATCGCCGGATATGGACGACTCGGAAACAGCTGGTTCTGAGACCGAAACTGACCCATCGAGCGACGAAGGGACTGACGGAGAGGGCGACGAGCATCCGCTGCTCGAACGGAGCGCAACGGACGATCCGTTCCAGGACGTCCTCGACCAGCCTACAATCACGCCGAATCGGCTCGATGGAGACCTCGACGAGACACCTGGCCTTGACGATCCGAACGCCCACACTGCTGATACCCCCGGCTCAGACTCTGATGGTTCATCCCAATCGGTGGGCAGCGATGAAGGCCAGCCCTCGCCTACCTCGAAGCCTCTCGACTCCAGAGCGCGGGCACTCGCTCGCTCCATCGACCGCCCGGACACAGAACCCGAGTCCTCGTACGGTGAACGTGCCTCCAGTGGCGAAGTGGTGGATGACGGCTCTGATACCGCACAACAGTCGACCATCGGGGACTTCGACGCCAGCGGCGCTCCTCGTAACGACTGCTCATCTGGAGAGACGATTGACTCCATGGAGGACCGCGACTCCGACCACGAGCAAGCCGAAGGCAAGTCTCCAACCACGAGTACCTCCGCTGACGACGGATCGGAATCCGCAGCCGATCCCGAGCCGGCACACGCCGAGGTACTCGATCGTGATCCCGCTGACGAGACGGACACCTACGAGGAAGCACTCACCGCAGACCGGACTGCGGCACACGGCGAGGCAGATCGGGAGGGCATCGACACCGACGCGCTGGAGCGTGAGCTGGAGGACCTCGGTCACCGGCTCGATCGGGGTAGTTCAGACGACGACCAGGCGTCCGGCGGGAGTTCTGCGGGACCGGGCCAGCTCGACGAACTAGAGCTTGTTCCCATCGCTGATGACCATGCACCACCGGAGATGTGGGCCGACATCGAAGACGGCGCTGCCCGAGTTGCTGGCACGCTCGAGAAACAGCTCCGGCTCGACCGTCAGCGTGGTGTCCGGCGAGGACTGACCGCCGGTGGATATGACATCACTGCGGGCCACCGGCTTCTGATCGGCGATCCCCGGGTTTGCAAAGTCGACACGCCGGGCCGCGAGAAACGCTACGCGCTGGTGTTAGTCCTCGACCGCTCGGGCTCGATGAGAAACGGCGAGCCCCCGAAGATCGAGGTCGCGACGAAGGCGCTGGCACGATTCGCCGTCGCCGCAGAGGGGCTCGGGATCGAGGTGGCGATCGTCGATTTCGTCGACGGTCACGCTCGGCTCGTGAAGCCCTTTTCTGTCGAAACCCGCCACGTCCAAGCGGCACTACTCGACACGGACTGTGGTGGGGGAACACCGCTGGCGGACGCTCTCGAACTTGCACGCCAACTCGTTGAGGATCACCGCGACGAGCCCCTCATCGTTGCCGTGACCGACGGCGAGCCGAGTAGCGTCGACGACGTCATCGATCAGATTCGAGCCGCCCATGCCCCCGTCTGTTCGCTCACCATCGCTACCGATACCGAGCCGGGACGTCTCTCGACCGACGCTTCGGAACTCGCCGACTATTATGAGCGGGAGACCACGGTGTACGACGGAGAGCGACTCGACGACCGGATCGATCAGTTCGCCAGTCTCCTCATCGGCTTCTGAGAATATAGGCGGTGTTCGCCCTGCTTTATCCACCCGAATAGGGTGCGAGCGATTCTGACCCGCCCCGTGATTCCTATGCCTCGAAGACACATTCACGCCTCCTCGTCGACGCTACCGCCACTGAGGCTCCCTCCGGGAGCGATAGCAGATATAGATGCCGTGCACGACTACAATGTCGAAACCGACCCGCCGGCCATCGAGCCGGTCGAACATAGCATTCGCCTCGATTTCATGGCTGGCGGGCCGATTCGATACGATCAGCTTCTGCTGAACTCCACTTCCCGAGAGCGCGATGCAGTCGACTCCGATCCCTGGCACCGGGCAGGCCGAGCGAAACCGCTTGGGGTCCAGTACGCGGAGGGAACTTGCCAGCACCGTATCGTTGAGGAAGCACCGTACTACGAGGTCTATGACGACGAAGACGCGCTTTCAGATGCCCCAGCATTCCTCGCCCACCGCCTTCGACAGTGTCGCTCAGCGGATGCTCCGGAAGCCGCCGTCCGGTCGGAGCGCGACCGTCGAGAGACGTGGTACCGGACGCTGATTCCCAAGCTCAATCTCTGTTCGGTCCTAAAACGCTCCTCGTACGGCTCGTTAATCGACGACGGTCCCGCCAAGACGGCCGATGGCCAGACACTCCTCGAACACAACGGGTTCGTCGGAGCGGTCGTCCTCGGTTCTGATTCCGACCCCGAATCATTCGCCCAAGAGCGGAGCCTTCCCCCGCAGTACGTCGTTCATGAACGGGATCTTTCCTGCGGCCAGAGCGAAGCTGGAGCGCTTCCAAGTGAGTACGGATTCGACTTGCCCGCCCCGCTTCTCGTGGGCGAGTATGCGAGTGGGAGCCGGTATCCATTAGTTCCGTGGTCTGACGGGCTGGTCTGTACATGCCCGTTCAAGGCCGACGCACCGTGGCGAGTACTCTGCAAACACGAACTGCTCGCAGCGATCGTCCTCGGTGCCCGAGAGTCGCTCTTTCTGCCCGTGACAGACGGACTGGACGTCCCGTATCGTGCCCGCCGGTTCGTCAGTCCTGCCATGGCGAGCGTCCATACTCCTGGGCTCCCGAGCGATGAATGGCCCTAACCGGCGGTCAGGCCAACGCACAGTTGCGTTTTGCGCACCCTCTGAAATTTCTTAGTAGATGGCCGCTGAGGAGGAAGTAGACGAGATATGTCCTCGCGTCGTCGGCACCGCACACATCACCCGCACCAGCATCTGAGTCGATTCCAGCGACGCAGGTGGCGGCGGCGAGACGTTCTCGCGGCAGTCTCCTCAGCCACACTGGTATCGCTGGCGGGCTGTGCAAGTATTCTCGGGCAGCCAGATCCGGGCGGTGATCCCCCGTCTGTCAGCACCAGTGACAGGGAGGGGAGCGGTCCCGGTGGCCCGAATTCGGGACGCACGACCGACACGGCAGAACCAGCGACGACCCCCGGTGACGGTGACCAAGATGAGACCAGCCGAGAGCCGTCAGAACGCAGCGGCGAGGTTATCGATGGTCCCGTCGACAGCCCTCTGACCAACGAGCATCCCTGGGTCGACGATCCTGCTGACGGGCTGGGATTGACTGACGTGACCCTCACTCTTGGCACGGACCGGACTCGGGATTTCCTCGGAACAGAGCCTGACGAACTCTCGATTACCGTCGCCGGCGACCAATTCATCGTCCACGGGCGAGGCCACCTCGAGTGGGACTGTGATGGATTCGCGCTCGCCCACGTCCTCGTCGACGACCGAACGGCCGAGGTGTACGTCGAAGCCGCTCCCAACGATGCGTGCCGAACCAGTGACAACGACGAGGGACGAGGGCCGTGGGTTACACCCTTCACCGTGACCGGGCGCTTCGTCGGTGGACGGCCGGACGCGCTGGAGGTTCACCTCGAAGGGCAGTACATCGAGGGGGATGGTCCGCGGGGAGGCGCGTTCGCGAGGACCGACCTGTGACCGCCAGCCTGAGGCGAGTCGACATCGAGGAACGACTCCACAAGATCACTGCTGACAGACGAAATTTAACGCCTCGAATGAGGCGAGGGAGCTGGCGATTCTGCAACGCCAGTTTCCTCGGTACCCCATGCCCACCGACGATTCACAGCCGTCCGATCACGAACCGACAGACGACCATCTACGACTCGATCTCTCTATCCACCGCCAGGCAGTCTTCGGGAGCGAGGGACTGGAGGTCGAGACGGGTGCGGTCGAGACCACGCTCACCGATCACGGCATCGAGGTCGGCCATCAGCGGTCGCCCCGACTCGATGTTCCCACGAGCGAGAGCTTCGTCGACGACCGGCCGCAAACGAGCACCGGTAGTGTGGACGCCGGTGAACAGGAGCCGCTGTTCGCCTCGTCGACCCCCGGTCAACGGACACTCGACGATTGCGACGCATCGATGGTCCCACTGTTCGGTGACCGGTCCGACCGTCAATTATCGGATACTGTCGAGGAGTAAGAGTCGATGGAGTACCAGTCCACGACGGCTCCAGCCGACCGAATTACCCCACAATCGACATTCGAATCCTCTCCGTGGGGTAACTACTGCGAAGAAGCGGACCAGTAGCCACGCATGTCCGAACGTCCCTCCCGGCCGATTCTGGAGGCGCTCCCTCCTGCGACACTCCTCGAGACGAACAACCGGCGGCTCATCCGTGGCGGCGTCACCTGTATGCACGACGTCGAGACGGTCCGAGAGTACGTGGGCTACGAGAACCGGCATCAGTGCCGGCGCTGGGTACTCCGGATGCTCGCTGATCGTGCTACGACGCTTCGGGAATCCACCCCCGATGAGGGCACATCTGAGAGCCAGACTCATAGTCTGTACTAACGAATTTCTATCAAATACCGGAGGATGATGACTGATGTCAGAACATCCACCCAGTAGTGGTGACCGTGACTTCGTGACGGTCTTCAAGACCGGCTCAGTCGACCGAGACGACTACCCCGAACTCGCTGAACACCTGCTTGAAGGGCGGACACAACTCGCCTCAGAGACCGGCTATCTGATGAAATTCGGTGATATCTCACACCGTGGCCTGACCCCGTTCGATGTGGCGTCACTCCACGACGTTCCCGCGTATCCCCTCCCGGAGGCCGCGCTGGAGTCACTCCCGGCTCACGTTCGTGCCGACCTGGAGCGCGACGGCGCTGTCCAGATGTTCGGCGTCTACAATCGGGAGCACCATCGATTCGACGAAGTCGCTCTTGCCTGGGAGGAGAAGGACTTCCTTGAGCGGATCGCCGAGCTGGTCGCCGGCGATTGCTCGCTTCACGAGGCTGTCGACTGGACTGTCGTCGAGGAGGCCGAGCGATACACTGTCGCTCAGTGGGCCGACATTCGAGGCGTCACCGAGGACGCTGTCCGCTCGAACGTCAATTCGGCTCGCGAGAAGTTGCTTGCCGAAGAAGATCGTGACTCGAATTCAGCACCACCCTAACCGGGTGTTTGATTGCTGACCCTGCCGGTGTCAGCAGGCGCGTCTCAATCTGGTAAACCGAGATCAGTCAGCCGATCCTCGATCACGGAGAGGGCCTGTTCCGCATCGTCAAGCTGTTTCCCCCCGGTGATCACCAGTTTCCCACTGCCGAAGAGCAGTGCGACAACAGACGGCTCGTCGAGCCGATAGACAAGTCCTGGAAACTGCTCGGGCTCGTACTCGATCTTCTCGAGGCCCAGCCCGATCGCGATCGCGTTCAAATTGAGCGTATGGCCGAGATCCGCGCTTGAGACGATATTTTGCACTTCTATCTTTGGAGAGTCGGTCACTTGGATACCCAAGTCACAAAGTTCGTCAAAGACTTGCTGAAGTGCTGTCGTCACGTTCTCGATGCTGTTCGCACCGGTACAGACGATTTTGCCGGACCGGAAAATGAGTGCCGCGGCTTTTGGCTCCTGTAGTCGGTAGACTAACCCAGGGAAATTGTCTGGATTATAATCACTCGCCACCAGATCGTTGGCCAACGTTTCGAGATCCAATTCCTGACCGATATCGCTGGACGCGACGACGTTCTCGATTTGAATTGATTCCGACGCGACGCTCATAGCCTCATGTAGCGTACACAGCCCGCTTAAATCGGAGGGCTTAGGAATCGGTGGATGTGCTGCTGTCGACTGTCCTCAGAGATCGCGCGGCTGGACGGTCCTTCTGTATAAACGTACAGGTATCGATTCCGAAAAATGTGTCAGTCTACCCCTAATCACGGGCAACAGACGTATATCGCCGCACAAGCTATCAGCGGCTGGAACGATGTACGACCTGACGGGATTTCAGCGCGACCTCCTGTATGTGATCGCCGGCCTTGACGAACCCCACGGCCTCGCCATCAAGGAGGAACTCGAAGACTACTACGAGAAAGAGATCCATCACGGACGACTCTACCCGAACCTCGATACGCTCGTCGAGAAGGGGTTGGTCGAGAAAGGTGAGAAAGACCGACGGACAAACGTGTATACACTCACCCGCCGCGGGCGCCGTGAAATCGAAGCCCGTCGTGAATGGGAACATCAGTACATCGATATCGCAGAGTCTGCGTCTGTGTAGGTTCCTTCATACCAGTCATCTGCTCTATGAGAAGAGTCACTTGTTTGGCGAGCGTTGTGGACTATTCGGATCCCACCATCTTGATCGCTCTATAACTGAGTAACTGTGGCTTCAGAGAGGTTTTATCCTGTTTGATAACAGCTTGAATCAAGAACGTCCCAAGTACTTCAACAGAATCAGAAAGGCAGATATTTGTCTCAGTCAACCGCCACATTTGGTGGATGGATCCCCTCTTAAAAGTGCAGCACTATAGCCCTCCGTCTGAGACGATTGCCGTCATCGTTGCGAACGCGCTTCCACTCGTCGGCGTCGTCGCCCTCGGGTGGAATCTCGCCGCGCTCGTTTTCCTCTACTGGTTCGAACTCGGAGTTCTCTCGTTTTGGGCCCTGGTTAAAGCGCTATTTGCCGGCCGCCCCTCGGAATTCGATTCCTACCCGCTGATTGCGGGCGCGCTGGCGAGCAAGCGAACCGCGATCCCGATTCCCTTCACCGAACTCGGGATTCGACTCTCGACGCTACCCGTTCTTGCCGTTGCCGTCCCCATCCTCGCACTCGTGTGGTTCTTTGCCGGTGTTACAACTGTTGGCGTAATCGGTTCTGAAATTCCCGACTCAGACGCCTTAGTGATGGTGGTGCTCTCTGCTTTTGGTATCTTTCTCAGCGAGGGTGTCTCGACACTCGTGGATTATTTTCATCGACAAGGACACCTCGAGCACAGCGCCCAGACGGCAATTCAGGGCGTTTTCATGCGTGGAGCGGTGATCGGTGTCGGCGGACTACTCACGGCGACATTCGTGGGTCTTGCTGCAGGCTCAGTATCCTCTGACGATCCGATCACAGCTATTGATCCGACTGTCGTCGGTCTGCCGATCCTGGTCGGGATCGTACTGGTGAAGTTCGGCTTCGATCTTGGGAGCCTGTACCGAGACCGACTAGCTGCCTTTGACGAGGCGTCCTATTTCGAACTCGGATGGGCGTACGACCCACCGGCCCACGAACCGATCGAACCAGTGGATAACGTGAACGATCGAATTCGACCGACCACCCAAGGACGACTGTTCGGCGGAATCTCCACCTCAAACGTCCGACGCCATCCGGGCGTGCTAGTCGTCAGCGGATTCATCCTTCTGGTTTCGCTCCTCTTCATGCTCGGACGTGCTTGGGACATCGTTCTCGTCCTTGTCGGGGCCAGTCTCGTCGTTCCGATGGGGCTTCTCACGATCGACCACGGGTTGCGGTACGGGGGCATCGAGTACCGAGTGTCCGATAACGCGATTGTCGCATACGATCGATTGCTCCGAACCCGAGTGTGGCGAATTGAGCCGTGGGACGAAAGCAGCCTGCGTGTCGAACGTGGCCGGCTTCACGGGTGGCTCGATACGTCGACAGTCGTTATTGAGTGTGCTGATCGAGAGTTGCGACTTCCTCATCTAGAGGATCCTGACCCGATCCTCGACGTGTTCGACCGTCGCCCTAACGGCGCCCAACAGACGGAGGGAACGTAGTGCGATAATTCTGGCAATGAGGAGAAACCAGGGATAGATACTCCCCGACCGAACAACTATTCGGGTGAGTTGAGCTTCAGACTACGGCCAGTCAGGATCGATGTCGACGAGGTCGGCACTAATTTCCCAGAGTCGCTTTCGATTCTCTGGATTGGATGCTTCTGTCGTCGGGGACGTGATCCCTTCGCCGGTGACGTACGTGCCGGTTCGCTCCTTGAATTTCGGGGCCGTAACGAGTTTGCAGAGTCGCTGTGCGCCTTCCTGTTGTGTTGTGCCGATACCGGGGATGATGGCTGCAGCGCGGACCATCACTCGTGTCCAGAGAGGGGCGTCGCGGAAGAGGTTCGTTGAGGGAACGAAGCCGGGGTGAAAGCAGTTCGCTGTGATCTCGGTGTCCTCGAGTCGGTCGGCAAGTTCGAGTGTGAACGCGATATTGGCGAGTTTCGACCGAGCATACGCTTGGAGCGAATCGTAGCCGCTGGTGAATTGGAGATCATTGAACTCGAATGTAGCCCGATGGTGAATGTCCGAGGCGGTGACAACGACTCTGGCTGGTGCGGAGCTTCGGAGTCGATCGAGTAGTTCGTGTGTCAGAAGGTACGGAGCGAGGTGATTAACGGCGAACGTGAGTTCGACGCCGTCTTCGGTTTCTGTTCGAAGGCGAGATGAGAGCCCGGCGTTGTGGACGAGGGTGTCAATCCGGTCATATGTATCGAGGAGTTCCCCAGCAAGAGACCGAACGGTTGCCTGTGTTGCGAGGTCCGCTTGGTGAAATTGAATATCGCCGTCAAGCGCGGTCGCCTCAGCGACGAGTGTCTCACCACGCGTCTGGTCTCGTCCGATAACCGCTACGGTCGCTCCCTGTGCAGCAACTTCTGTTGCGGCGATGCGGCCGATACCGCTCGTCCCGCCACTCAGCACCACAACGCGCGGAGTGTATTTGCTGGCTGTCACGTGTCGTTACAGGTCTCAAATGGCAGGTCTGAGTCGATTTCGGTTAGGAGGATGATCGAATCACGTCGCTGTGCTACCAAAGGCGGTACTTACTTTTGTCACGGTTGAACACATCGAACAATGATAGACACACAACAGTATGAACTCTCCGCGATCGATCTCTCTGGAAGCCAGTATACTGTCGAGCAGACTGGACGCGATAAGAATTTTCGACCCGAGTACGAAGCAAGGGACGCTGCGGGTGATACGATTTTTCGCACCACGTACCAGATGTACGAGGGAAAAGATGAGTTCCCATTCGTTGATGCCGATGGTACTGAGATCGGTCTTGTGAAAGCTATCGATACCTGGGATATCGCCGGCGACTATCTCCTCACGGACAGCCACACTGACGAAGAACTCGTCATCCTTGACAATGACCTTTCGTTGCTGCAAGACACCTGGCGACTTCGCGATGTCGACGATCGGTCGCTGCTTGCTGAGATCAACTCACGTGGTGCACTCATTACCATCGCACGGAAACTCCTGCCGGCCGGCCAAGGAATCGCCCACAAGTACGATATAACCGATTCAGAAGGCAATCCAGTCGGCTCAATCGAGGGCGAATTCGCTCTGTTTGACTTCGACCAGTACGAAATTACGCTGACCGATACCAGCTCGGTCCCGACAGAGCCGGTTGTGATCGCGGCGATCGTTATCGATGCGATTCAAGGGAATTGAATTCTCCATACGCGTCTCGGTTCACGAAATGATCCCCTGGACGTAGATGTGCGCATACGCGCTTGCCCACACGATGGAAAGTAGTTCACCGACACTCGATGAAATCAGATGCACTACAGGATTCAACGAAGCCAAGCTCGCACCCATCTCGGGCAGATATGTTGGTAGATAGAGGCTGACTGCACTTCCGATAGCGATTATGACGATAAGAACGAACTTTCCTCGGTAGTTCGTCGTGATGCGCCAGCTCACTCGTAGTGATTTGAGAGGGCCGTACTGGCCGATGACGCACGCCTCGGGCGCGAACCAGAATTTGAACAGGAGAAAAAGAAACGGCACGGCGAACACGATTCCGCCGACCGCTGCAGCGACGGGGAAACTGACCATCTCCACCGGCGTGACCGGGAGCACGCCGACCAGGAGGAAGAGTGGAAGCGACACGAAGAACGGAATCGTCATCACCGAAAACACGATGAGGAGGATAACGCCGACTAATGCCGGTGTCCGGGCGATGCTTCGACGCATTCCCTCGCGTATCGTGACGGGCTCACCGGTCAGTTCCCCGGCAACGATCGTTCCGACGTAGGCGCGGATCGAGATGATGAACGCGAACGCCGTCACGGCCTCGGCCACGCCGATTGCGGGCATCGGAAGCAGGGCGATGCTGTCCGTCTCGAGAAGGCGGTTGGCGAGAATAATCACGCCGGCGAAGGCGAGGATCGACGGGTAGGAGCGAAACAAGCGAACCGACCATACGAGCGCATCGAGGACGGTCCGATTGGTGGTAGTCGTCTCGATGTTGCGGCATTCGAGGCAGCCACAGCCGTCGACATCTTCTCGAGCTTTGATCGTCGGTGCCACGTCACAGGTGATTGCGTCGTCGCCGGTAGAAGTACTTCGGATCGGTGAGTCGGTGTGTTCGCTCATTCGGCAGTGACGAATTGAGAGATGGATTCGCCGGCTGCAAGCAGGATTGCTGGGGGACCGAGTAACGAGGCGAAGGATTTGAACGCACGTTTGAGACTCGGTCGGTCGTCCTCGGTGCCGAGGAAGAGCAGCGTCGGGTCTTCTGAGACGACGTAGACACTCATCTCACGTCCTTTCTCCGAATAGCAGGTGTCGGTGACTTCGATCACGCCCGCCGATTCGAGGTTCGTTAGGTGATAGTGAACGTTTTGAACGCTCTGGTCGAGCTGCTCGGCGATCCGTGCCGGCGTCGCCGGCATCTCGTTGAGCAGCCGGAAGATCTCGTAGGCGGTTTCGGAGGACAACGCTTCGATCACGTCTCGTGTCGCGTCGTCGTCGAGACTCAGGACGGCGGGGTTATCACTTCGTTCGACGGCGGCGTTCGTTTGTGTCGGAAGGAGTCGTGACATGGTTGCTGTTGAATACTGTGGCGCGAGTAGTCGAGAGCTATCCTGATCAGGGGCCGTTCGATACCATCGTGCGTAGTTGTTGGTGCGTGGTCATACCGACTCCGTGGAGACGGGTGAGGCATCGATCAGTCGCAGGTAGTACGCCGTGTACACCGTATAGAAGTACGCGAAGCCAACCGCCGACAGGACGATTCCGATCGGGAGTAGGACGGCGACCGGAATGCCGGGATCGATCGGTAAAACGTCAGCAGGCCCGGCGTCCGTCAACGTCAACTGGAGCAGGTACTCGGGGATGAAAAAGGCGTTCAACAGGATGACCCACACCAGTGAGAACCCGGCGACGCTTTTGAGGTTCGAGCGGACGAGTGCAACACTTCTCCGGAACGAATCAGTAACGCTCTGGTCTTCGATGACGATTGCGACGTCGTAAAATTGCACGAACATAATGACGACGAGGATGGACAACAGCCAGACGAGCAGCGAACCGACGCCTGCGGCGAAGGCGGCCATCTCGTGAATCGCAGCGAGTGCCATCGATCCGATTCCGAGGACGAATCCGACGAGTCCGAGTCCAATGGCAGTTCCCAGAACGAGAAACACGAACACCACAGTTCCGAGTAGCAGTCGGAGGTAATGTGTCCGTGCTGCAGTAAGGAATTGTGTGACCGATGTGTCTGTTCCTTCGATCGCAGCTCGGGCGGTTTCGATGAAGCCACCGAGAACGAATGGGAAGACGATCAACCACGCGAGCGATGCACCTGCGGAAACCAACGGCGAATCGATCAGGTGCTCGACGTTCTGGAGTTGGCTTCCGCCCCCGACGAGGAGGCCGGCGACGAACAGGATCGGATTCGCTCGGAGGGCAGCGTATCCGTCTTTGAATGCGGAGACCAGTACCATCGTGTCTACGA